>NZ_JAPWHT010000504.1:0-7138 GCF_027270795.1 Streptomyces sp. ActVer | reverse complement strand
GCAGGCGGGGCGCTGAAGACGTGGACAATCCGCAGGGACGCGCCGCAGCGCCTGGCCGTCTCGAAGGCGAACTCGATCAGCTCGTCACAGGGCCGGCCGGTGTCGAGCCCGAGGACGATGTCGCGATACGGAGTCTGGGAGATCTCGTCCGGCGAGACTCCGCCGGGGGCCGAGAAGTGCTCGTCCGCGGAGCTCTCCCCCACCCGTACGAGCACCACGGGACTCGTCGACCTGGCGACGACCCGCTGGGACACGGAACCGACCAGGAAGCCCGCGACACCGCTGAGTCCACGGGAGCCGAGGACCAGCAGCTCGGCTTGCTCGGCAGCCGCGAGCAAGGCGGCGACCGGCGCCTGCGACACCGGCTCTTCGACGATGCGCAGCCCGGGGTGAGCGGCGCGGACGCTGCTCGACGCCTGCTCCAGGGTCTGCTCGGCCCACTCTCGCTGGGACACGCCCATCGGTACCGACGGGGCGGGGCGCGGACGCCATTCCCAGGCGTGCACCAGACGCAGCGCGACGCCACGCCGAAGCGCGTCCCGGGCCGCCCAGTGCGCGGCGGCCAGGCTCTCGGGCGAGCCGTCGATCCCCGCGGCGACGTGTCGAAGCATGATCCGCACCTCCTGCGTGTGTACGTACCTGTCCTTGTATAGAGCCTCGTGCGGGAAGGGCACGGTGAGTAGGGGCCGCCCGGGCCCTTCCCAGAGCCCTTCGGCCCAACCCGGGCGCGCACCTCGCTCCAAGGCCGGAGCGACGGACGCGAAGCGGACCGGTCCGCCGCGCGGCGCTGGGCACTCGCCCCATGCCGGTCCGGTGCCGTACGGCCCGGTCTCTGGGCCGGGTGGCCCCTGGCGAGTACGGGCCCGCCGAAAGACGCTGGAGTCGGCAGGCCCGTACTCCCGTCCGGGGGACGAATGACACACACCACCGGCGCGGCGCACTGCTGGTCCCGGCCGCCTCCACCACGGCTGCGGCCCCGGCCCGGCGTCTCCGTGCTCGTCGGTCTCACGAAGCGGTCCGCGTTCTTGAGGAAGAAGCAGGGTCATGAACACTTCCGCCACATTCAGCATGCTTCGTGCGCTGCCCGCCGAGCACCGCGAACGGCTGATGCGCTGCGCACGTGAGGTGTCCTTCCCGCAGGGGACCCGCCTGTTCGAGGAGGGCACACGCGCGGACCGGTTCTGGATCATCCGGACCGGCACGGTGATCCTCGACATGCATGTGCCGGGGCGCCGCGCGGCAGTGATCGAGACCATCGGGCACAACGAACTGGTGGGCTGGTCCTGGCTGTTCACGCCGCACGCCTGGCACCTGGGCGCCGAGGCGACGAGCCCGGTCCGCGCCTACGAGTTCGACGCCACGGAGGTCCGGGCGATGTGCCAGGAGGACCACGCCCTGGGCCATGCGGTCACCCAGTGGGTGGGCGACATCCTCGCCCACCGGCTGCGGTCGGCCCGTAACAGGTTGCTGGACCTGTACGCGCCGTACGGCAGCGGCAGCACCCTGTGACCGGGCCTCGAATCCGACGCGACCAAGGAGTCACCATGCACGGCACACCGCACATCGTGAGCGACGTCATGACCCACACGGTCGCCGCCATCGGCCGCGGGGCGCGCTTCAAGGAGATCGTGCAGATGATGCAGGAGTGGAAGGTCAGCGCCCTGCCCGTCCTGGAGGGCGAGGGCCGCGTCGTCGGCGTCGTCTCCGAGGCCGACCTCCTGCCCAAGGAGGAGTTCCGCGACAGCGACCCCGACCGGTACACGCAACTGCGGCGGCTCTCCGACCTCGCCAAGGCCGGCGCGGTGACCGCCGGCGAGCTGATGACCTCTCCCGCCCTCACCACACACCCGAACGCGACGCTCGCCCAGGCCGCACGGAC
Organism: Streptomyces sp. ActVer; assembly: GCF_027270795.1. NCBI lineage: Bacteria > Bacillati > Actinomycetota > Actinomycetes > Kitasatosporales > Streptomycetaceae > Streptomyces > Streptomyces sp. ActVer. The sequence continues at coordinate 5,259 of NZ_JAPWHT010000504.1, read as the reverse complement.
CATGGCTCGCGCCAAGGTCAAGCGGCTCCCCGTCGTCAACGACCTGGGCATGCTGGAGGGCGTCGTCAGCCGCGCCGACCTGCTGAAGGTGTTCCTGCGGGACGACGAGGAGATCGCGGAGGAGGTTCGCAGGGAGGTCGTGGCCTACCTCTTCCCCACGCCGGCGTCCGCTGTCCGGGTAGAGGTCCGGGACGGAGTCGTGAAGCTCGGCGGGCACGTCCGGGACGCGTCCTTGGTCCCCGTGGCCGCGCGCTTGGTCCGAGCCGTCGAGGGCGTTGTGGACGTGGAGTTCGACCTCGCGGGGCATGGCCGTTCCTCAGAGGCAACGCCTGCCACATAGGGACAGGGACAGGGACAGGGGGAAGCCCTTTGGCAACCGGTCCGGGCATGACGGTCTTACAACGGCCGGCACAGTGAGGCGGATTGGTCCTGGGTGCAGTGCCCGGGGCGGGAGTTGAGCGTTCGGTGCGGTGGGGGGGCGTGGCCGTGGATCGTGTCGGATGACCTGTGGGTCCGCCTGGCGCGGGAGTTGACAGGTCCCCGGGTTCGCCTCGGGACTCAGGCCACGCCGGCGTACCGCGCCCTTCTCACCATGTCTTGGCGACGAGACCGCTTCGCCTCGAACTCTTGGCTGCAGGGCCATTGAGGTCCACGGGGCCGGTCACTCGCTGGCGCGGTCAGCCCGAGGTCCTCGGAGGGACTCAGGACGTCTTCTTGGCAGGCCGCTTCGCGCCTTTGCTTCTGCTGGTGCCCGTGCTGCCGCGCCCTGGCTTCGCAGGCACGCCCTTTCGCGCTGTTGCCTCCGTGCCTGTGGCCGTCCGTGATCGCTCTGGCCGGGTCGGCATGGTCGGCCACTTGAACTCGATCTCCAGCTCGATCTCCCCATCACCGACCTCGACCTCGATCTCGCTGCGAAGGTCGTCGGGAATCCGCAGGCTCAGCGTTCCCGGGCCGAGTTCCAGCTCGGCATCCTCGCCTTCCCTCAGCGCGGCCGCGAGTGATGAGAGCTGGTCAGCCGCCTCGAAGCGAGACAGTGAGCCCTTCCGCTCAAACTTGAGGTCTTTCATGGGTGTCTCCGATCCGGATACGACCTGGGTGTCGGACCGCACCTTGAGGCCGTCCCCGGCTTCATCGCTCCGACGGGCTGGGAGCCGTGCACAGCGCCCAGATCACGAAGGCATTGATCGCAATCAGGACGATGGCCCAGAACGGCGCGTAGGGAATCCACAGGAAGTTCGCGAGCATGGCCAGGCCGGCAAGCCCCACGCCGACGACCCTGGCCCAGGTGGCGCCCTGGAGCAGGGCAGCACCGGCGAGAGTGATGACAACGCCCATGATCAGATGGATCCAGCCCCATCCGGTGAGGTCGAACTCGTACACGTAGTTGCGGGTGGCGACGAACACGTCGTCGTTGGCTATGGCGGCGATGCCCGCGAAGAGCATCATCAGGCCACCGAAGATCATCAGGACGGCGGCGAAGACCAGCCAGCCACTGCCGATACCGGTCCTCTCCGAACTCCGCACCGCAGCACCCGAGCGGGCCCCGCTCACATGACTGGTCATCACCAGCTCCTTCACGTCGTACGGCCCCGCACAACCGCCACGCATCCGTTCGGCCGGTCGGGCTACTTCCAATCTCGTCCTGTCGGGTGCGCTGCGCATGTCGAGGTGTGAGACCGGCAGCTCTTGATGAGCAGTTCACAGACCATCTGTGCAGGTCAGGAAGATGTCGTCGCGCCTTCGGGCAGCCGAGCGCGGCAGCTGGGCTCTCAGCACCCGCGGATGCCGCCCCTACGGGCTTTCTGCAAGTCGGCGCGGACGAACCTCGCCGGTAAACAGCACGGCAACCCGTGGCGCTCACGCCGAACCGGGCGTGGCCTGTCGGCGCGGCGCACGGACACCGTCAACCCGGACGACCGGGGCCTCCGTCGAGCCGGCCCCTTACCGGGCTACCCGCCCCACCTCTATGGAGCGGCGAACCACGCGCCCCCATGCACGGGGGCGGGATGGGTTCTAGGGTTGAAGGGAATCCCCTTGCTCGCGGAATACTCGGTTCCTTCCGCCACATATCTCGCGGGCTCGAAACCCACCAGGAGGGCATGCGTCATGTCCACTGCATCTGAAACTCCTGTCCTGGACACCCTCGCCGCCATGACGGTCGACTCGATCGAGCGATGCGGGCTTGCCCCGGACATGCTCATACTCACGCGCATCGCGGCGCTCGCCGCCTCGGATGCCCCACCGATCTCCTACGCGGCCCATATCGACCCCGCCCTCAAGGCCGGCCTGACCGCCGAACAGTTGCAGGACGTCCTGGTCGCCATCGCGCCCATTGTCGGCACCGCCCGCGTCATGACGGCAGCGGGCAACATCGCCGAAGCGCTCGGCATCGCCATCGCCGTCGCCGATGCCGAGATCGAGTCCCAGGGCTGAGACCAGACCCCACCCGGCATCGCCGATCCGATCCGCTCGGCCGGCATCGGAGATCGCCACGGAGCCCTTTGCCCCTGATCGAGCGATACGGCCGCACTCCGCCTTCGGCCGGCGCACGCTCCTGGAGGACTCCCGACTCGCGGACGTCGCCCGCAAGGTGGTCGGCGTCGGCAATGTCGGCACCCGATGCTGGAGCTTCCTGCTCCTCGGCCGGGACGATCAGGACCCGCTCTTCCTCCAGGCCAGGGAGGCCGACACCTCCGTACTCGCCGAACACGTCGGCGCCGGCCATTACCGCAACCAGGGCGAACGGGTGGTCTCAGGCCAGCGGTTGACGCAGGCCACGAACGACATCCTCCTCGGCTGGGAGCGGGTGGACGGGACCGAAGGCAAACAACGCGACTTCCGCATCCGCCAGTTGCGCGACTGGAAGGGCATCGCCGTGCCGGAGGAAATGTGGCCGGAGGGCATGGATGTGTTCGGCGAACTGTGCGGAGTCACGCCGGCTCGTGCGCACGCACGGTCCGTCCGACGACCGCATCGCGATCGCCGCTCACCTGGGTAGCGGCAACTCGTTCGACCGAGCCCTCGCCACATCCGCGGAGGCCTACGCCGACCAGAACGAGCACGGCCACCAGGCCCTGGTCGACGCGGTGCACGCAGGCCGACTGCCCACGGAGGAACCACCGACGGCCTGATCCGGGAGAGGCACATCCGAACGAGGCACGATCTTCGTACTCGGACGCCGGTTCGGCCACGAATCGATGGTGAGGCGGGGCTGAAGCCCGAGTGAGGGCAGGCGGTGTGGTGAGGAGCGCTGCATGCGCGCTCTGCCGGCTCATGAGGCTGTCTCTCTCGCGCCATGAGGACTCCCGACTCCCGACTCCCCACTCAGAGCGACTGCGCCGACCTCGGTCCGCCAATTGGTCGACCATCGTGGCGGGTCGCGAATCACCCTCCGGGACAGCTGGGACGATTCGCCAATGGCGCCCAGGACCAGCACTGCCGAGAAGCCGACGACGGCGCGAACCGTCCTGCTGACACTCGCGGCCGGTCAGTTCCTCATGGCGCTCGACAGCTCGGTCATGAACGTCTCGATCGCGTCGGTGGCCGAAGACGTGGGTACGACAGTGACGGGTGTCCAGGGCGCCATCACGGCCTACACCCTCGTGATGGCGATGTTCATGATCCCCGGCGGCAAGGTCGGGGCACTGATCGGCCGCAAACGCGCGTTCATGATCGGCTGCGGAATCTACGGCTGCGGCTCCCTCACCACGGCGCTCGCGCCGAACCTGCCCGTGCTGCTGCTCGGCTGGTCGTTCCTGGAGGGAATCGGGGCGGCACTCATCCTGCCCGCGATCGTGGCGCTCGTGGCCGGTAACTTCGCCACGGAACGCCGTCCCGCCGCCTACGGTCTCGTCGCGGCCGCGGGGGCCGTGGCGATCGCGGTCGGACCGCTCATCGGGGGTGTCGCGACGACGTACTTCTCCTGGCGGTGGGTCTTCGCCGGAGAGGTCCTGGTGGTGCTCGGCATCCTGGTACTCGCCCGCCGCATCGCCGACGCGCCGGTCGGCGAACGCCCGCGCATCGATCTCGTCGGCGCCGCGCTGTCCGCGCTCGGGCTCGGGATCTTCGTCTACGGAGTACTCCGCTCCGACGAGTGGGGCTGGTTCCAGCCGAAGCCCGACGCGCCCTCGTGGCTCGGGATCTCGCTGGTCGTGTGGCTGATGCTGGGCGGCATTCTGCTGATCTGGCTCTTCCTCCGCTGGGAGGCCCGCATGGTGGAGCGGCACCGGGAGCCTCTCGTCGACCCGGCCATGCTGCAGAACAAGCAGCTCACCGGCGGACTGACGATGTTCTTCTTCCAGTACCTCGTTCAGATGGGCGTCTTCTTCGTCGTACCGCTCTATCTGTCCGTCGCTCTGGGCCTGTCCGCGCTCAAGACCGGTGCCCGCATCCTGCCGCTCTCCGTCACGCTGCTGGCCGCCGCCGTCCTGATCCCCCGCTACCTCCCTGACGTCTCGCCCCGGCGGGTGGTGCGGCTCGGGGTCCTCGCGCTGCTCGCGGGCGCGGTGGTCCTGATGGCCGCGCTCGACGCGGACGCCGGCGCGGAGATCGTCACCATCCCTCTGCTGTTGATCGGGCTCGGCATGGGCGCGCTGGCCTCCCAGCTCGGGTCTGTCACCGTCTCCGCAGAGCCTGAATCACAGAGCGCTGAAGTCGGCGGCGTCCAGAACTCCGTCACCAACCTGGGCGCCTCGATCGGCACGGCACTCGCCGGGTCGATCCTGATCGCCGCGATGACGACGTCCTTCCTCACCAGCGTGGAGGAGAATCCGGCGATCCCGGCCGAGGTCAAGAGCCAGGCGACTGTCGAACTCGAAAGCGGCGTACCGTTCTTGTCGGACGCCCAGCTCGAGTCCGCGCTCGACGAAGCGGGCACGAGCACGGAGGTGACTCAAGCGGCACTCGACGCGAACGAAGCCGCCAGGATCGACGGTCTGCGCGCCGCGGTCGCCATCCTCGCCTTCGCCGCGCTCGTCGCGATGTTCTTCACCCACAGGATCCCGAAGACCCAGCCCCGTTCGACGAGGCCATAGCCGCGGGACGGGAACCAAGCCGTCCTTGCCGCACCGCTCCGACGGACTGGGAGCGGCGCAGAGCGCCGGGAAGGGCCGACGCCAAGGGCTGGTAGTCCTTGCCCCGCAAAGGCCCTGGCGGTCGACCCTGCCACGACCGCGGCGACGCGTCGGCTCACCGGAGCCGTCGGACGGACAGGTGCGCGGTTCTGGGTACTCGTGGTGGTGGCCATCTGGCGTCGCTTCG
>NZ_JAPWHT010000503.1:0-7174 GCF_027270795.1 Streptomyces sp. ActVer | reverse complement strand
GGCGGCGATCCGGTCGAGGTGCGGCTCGGCGTCCTCGGTGAACAGGGCGGGCGGGGTCCGGGACATCGCGTTCAGGGCAGGCAGCCGCACCGGATCCTGTTCGTTGCGCAGCCGGGCCGACCCCTCCAGTACGGAGGTGACGGCCGCGGAGTCACCGGAGCGGGCGGCGTTGCGGATCAGCAACGGCCAGGCCAGCGCCCGGTCTTCGGCGGCGGGGCGGCGCGTCGCCTCGATGAGCCGCTCCCGAACCTCGGCGACGGGCAAGAAGGATTCCGCGAGCAGCACGGTGTCCCATGCCTCTCCACGCTCGCGTGCCGCCGCGGCCATCCGCCGGGCCTCCTCGGCGACGCAACTGCGGGGCAGTGCCTCAAGGATGACCGCGTCCACGGTGGCACCGCCCACGCCCCGGCCCGCGGTCGACGCCGTGTAGAAGGCGTGACGGCGAGCGGGTGGCAGCGCCCGGAGGAGCGGCGCGAGGCCACCCGACGCGGCCAGCACCCGCCCGTAGACGGCGAGTTCCTCCGCCTCGGATCTCGCCAGTCTGCGTTGCAGCGAGCTACTGCGAGCGCCGGTGCAGGAGGGGAAGCGGCCCGAGATCAGCAGCCGGAGCGCGCGTTCCGGCGCGACGGCGGCGAACGCGCCTGCCTGGTCGACGAGTTGAGCAGGGATCCGGGAGGGCCCGAGACGCTCGACCAGCTCCAGCACACGCAGCGGCTCGGCGGTCACGGTGACGACGACGACCTCCGTGTACCGCTGCCACCATGCGTCACGCAGCGACTCCGGCAGAGTTCCCAACTCCCGCTCCGCCACGTCCAGCAGGGCTCCTGGGTGCCGTCGGCCGAGGGACTTCGAGCCCTGTACGGCGTGCAGCAGCGCGGGCAGCAGTCGGGCGACCGTCTCCGGGGAGCACCCGGGCAGCAGCCGTGCCGCCTCCTCGTCGCCCCATTCCGCCCGCACCCCGTCTACGAGCCGGTCCGCCAGCGCGGTGCGCCGACCCGCGACGACAGCACGCAGCAGCTGCCGGCGTATCGCCTCGGGCGCGTCGGCCAGCGCCGACTCATAGGCGGAGTCCGGCACTTGGAGACTGTCGGCGGTGCGCAAGGCGTGCCCGCGCACGAAGGAGTCCGAATCGGCGATGCGCGCCGCGATCCACTCGGTGTCCCCGGCGACGGCCGCCGCGACGACAGCGAGCCCTCGCTCGTAGGCGCCGCGCGATTCGAGCTCGTCCAGCAGCGGACGCGTCTCCTCCAATTCCCGTGTGCGAGCGGCGAGTTCACGCATGCGCAAGGGGTACGGGAGTGGATCGAGGGCGTTCAGCAGGCTCTCGGCCTGATGCCGCGGGGTGTGGACCATGGGGTGGATTGTGCCTGTCGGGGACCGTGGTGCGCGCCGAATTGCCGATGTGGCCTGCCGCGAAGCCGAAAGCCGCCCATCGCGCCCCGACCGTCCGTCGTACGCATTTACGGTTCGCGCCCGCGGTGCAACGGTGCCCGGAGGGGGTGACACACCATGGCACAGACCCATGAGTGGATGTTCTACGAGGTCATGTGGCGCGGCTGGGCGGGCAAAAGGCAGGTTCCGTATCCCGTGCCCTGGTGGGCGCAGCAGGCCTTCCGACACTGGAGCGACGACTTCGACGCCGGTACGTACGAGTCGAAGGAGTCGGCCTTCGCGTCCAACGCCCTGTACCGCTACTGGCACATGGTCGGCGTCAAGGACCACCGGCAGGAGTCACTGATCGGGCAGGCCGGCGAGATCGAGCCGGTCTACGACAAGTACTGTCTCTCGTTCTTCCTCCACGATCCGGCGACGGGCAAGCTGCGGCTGCCCCAGCTCCCGGACGGCGGAAGCGTCGAACAGCGCATGGAGGCACCGCACTTACCGGTCGTCCTCACGACGTTCCGTACGCCGGAGGGCGTCGAGTTCGTGCAGCGCACCTTCGCCGCGCCCGTCGGCGCGCGGCAGCGGGACCTGGTCCTCTCGCGGGTGACGGTGAGCAGCCCGACCGGGCAGCCGCACGAGGGGCTGCTGTGTGCGGCGGTCATGCCCGCGGGGCCGAGCGGCTTCCAGCGGCACGACCGCAACGGCCGTCAGGTCACCGACCGGCGGCTGACCTACCTGCGTCACTTGCCGGACGAACAGCGCGTGGAGACCAACTCGGGGTGGGGGCCGGTCTTCGACACCCCGCCCGAGCAGTACGGCGTGTACGGCAACCCGGACTCCTCCTTCGATCCGGACACGTATCTGACGCACAGCCCGTTCCACGACCTGGTGACGGGCGGGAAGCTGAACGGCGCCCTGGACGCGCAGGACCAGGTGGCCGGGCTGTGCAGTGCCGTGTTCGCCTGGCCGTTCCGGGTGGCCGCGGACGAGATCTTCGAACTCGACGTACGGCTGCCGGTCGATCTGTACGCCGGAGCCGACGATCTCGCGGAGCTGAAAGGGACACCGGCAACTGAACTGGAGTCCGCCAACCGCGACTTCTGGGCGGCGAAGCTGCTGGGACAGGGACTCCAGCCTCAACTCCCCTCCCCCGTCGGCCATCTGACGGACCTCTTCCGGCAGTCGCGGTCGCAGCTGTTGATCCTCTCCGACCACGGAGAGATCCATCCGGGCCCGACGGTCTACGACTCGTTCTGGATCCGCGACTCGTCGGTGGAGGCCACGGCCTGCTCGCTGGTCGGCGATTCGGCCCTGGCCGAGCACCAGTTGGGCACGCACTACCCGCTGCGGTTCAATCGGGGCACCGGCCGGATCGGCCCCTGCGCCGAGTACGGCTTCTACGGCGGCCCGCACGAGAAGGACGACCGCGAGTGGGACAGCAACGGCCAGGCGCTGTGGGCGATAGGCCGGTTCGACCGCACCATAGGCCGACAGGCGGCGTTCGGAGCCAAGTTGTACGTCCCGTACGTGCGCGACGCGGCCCGCTGGCTCCGCGACAACCGTGACGGATACGGGCTGTTGCACAGCGGCTGGAGCGCCGAGCACCTCGGTGAACGCGACAAGCCGCACTACTGGGACGACCTCTGGGGCCTCGCCGGACTGTACGAGGCGGCGCGCCTCGCGGAGCGGATCGACGCACCGGAGGTACCCGAACTCTGGGCCGTCTTCGATAACTTGAAGCGTGCCACCGGGGACTCCGTCCGCTGGGTGCTGGCCGAGCAGCGCGCTCGTGGAGCGTGGGAGACGTACATCCCGACCGGGCCCGCCGACGTCGGGCGGCTCGACTCCACGATGATCGGCACGGCCGCCTACTTCCACCCGCTGCGCCTGCACATGGGCAGCAAGCTGGGCGACGAGGTCGACCGGGCCGCCCGCCACACCCTGGACACGATGTACGCGCACTTCGTCACCGGCGGCTATCGCCACGAGGCCGCCTGGAACGCGTACGGGCCGTATCTGACCCTGCAGTTGGCGCACGCGTACCTGCTGGCGGGCCATCCTGCCCGGATGGACGCACTGCTCGGCTGGACGGTCGGCGCGGGCTTCCCCCGAACGGCGGGCCGGGTGGCGGCACTTGGCGCATGGAACGAGCAGCACGCGTTCCCGGTCGCCTCGGACTTCACCGAAGTCCCTTACCGGCCGTGGTACATGGGCGACATCCCGCACGGCTGGGCGGCGGCCGAGTATCTGCTGCTGATCCGCGACATCCTCTTCTTCGAGGCCGACGAGGACCGCGATCCGCATCTCTGCATCGCGCCGGGCGTACGTCCGCACTGGGTGCCGGAGGGCGAAGAGGTCGTGGTGGAAGCGGCGCCCACGCTCTTCGGGGAACCGTTCGGGTACCGGCTCGCGCACGACCCGGGCGGGCGAACGGTGACCGTCGACATCACGGAGGCTCCGGACGGGGTGCGGTTCGTTTGTCCGTGCCATTTCGGCCGCGTGCGGGCGGCGTCCGCCGACGGGCGGGACCTGGAGGTGACGGGCCAGGACGTGCGGGTACCGGCCGGGACGGAGCGGTTCACGGTGACGTACGAATGACGGGCGCCGCCGTCAGTACTGCTGCTGGTGCTGCTGCTGGTCCTGCGTGCGGCGGAGACTGAGCCGCTCCTTCTCGGACAGGCCGCCCCAGACGCCGAAGCGTTCGTCGTGGTCGAGCGCGTATTCGAGGCAGGCGGAGCGTATCTCGCACAGTCCGCAGATGCGCTTCGCCTCGCGCACCGAGCTGCCCGGCTCGGGAAAGAAGAACTCGGATCCGGTCTGGGCGCACAGTGCCTGTTCCTGCCAGGAGAGGTCGGGCGCGGCAATGGTGTCGTTGTGCATGCCCAGGATCGTGCCGCGCACCGAAAAACGTTCGATCAACGCCGGATCAATGCCAAGCCCGGCACCCCACCGGGGCCCCTCCACGACGCGACCGGCCCCAGCGCGGACGCATTGATGCGCGCGGACCCTATGGTGCCGCCGGCAGCCGCCCGACCGCACGGCGGCGCGCCCGATAGGTGCGCGGGGAACTGCGCGCCAAGCCCCCAGCGCCCCGCACACCCCACAACCGCGAGCAACAACCACACTCAGGGAGCACCTCACTACCAAGGGTAACCATCACGCCATCAAGCCCAGCGGCAGCGCCCGGGCGCGATTGTCAGTGCACGGTGCCAGACTCGGCAGTGCAGGCAACGGGACCCCTCAAAGGAGGGCAACATGCTCACCACCCGTTTCGTCACCGGCGCCCCGAACTGGGTCGATCTCGGCACGAGCGACATTGACGGCGCCACATCCTTCTACAACGGCCTCTTCGGCTGGGACTTCCGGTCGGCGGGACCGGAGGCCGGCGGTTACGGCTTCTTCCAACTGGCAGGGAAGACGGCCGCCGGCGGCATGCAGACCTCTCCCGAGCAGGGCCCACCGTCCTGGAACGTGTTCTTCCAGACCCCGGACGCCGACGCCACCGCAAAGGCCGTCGAGCAGACCGGCGGCCGCGTGCTCATGGCGCCGGACGACGTCATGGAGGAGGGTCGGCTGGCCGTCTTCAGCGACAAGGCGGGCGTCTCCTTCGGCGTCTGGCAGCCGGGCCAGCTGCGCGGCATCGACGTCGCGGGCGACCCGGGCTCCCTGTGCTGGGTCGAGCTCTACACACCGGACATCGCCGCGGCGGCCGCGTTCTACAACTCCGTACTGGGCCTGGAGACCTCGGCCATGCCGTTCCCCGGCGGCACGTACACGTGCGTGAATCCCGCGGAGGGCGGCGAGGACTCCGTGTTCGGCGGGGTCGTCCCGCTGGCCGACGACCCGATAGAGCGGGAGACAGGGGCCTACTGGCTGCCGTACTTCGAAGTCACGGACACCGATGCCGTGGTCGCCAAGGCCGAGGAGTTGGGCGGCACGGTCCGCATGCCCGCCACGTCTCTGGAGGGCGTCGGCCGTATCGCCAAGCTCGCCGACCCGTACGGCGCGCGCTTCGCGGTGATCAGGAGCGAACCGCAGAGCTGACCGCACAACTGCCACAGGACTGATCACAGAACTGCCAACAGGACTGGTGACCACAGGCCAGGCAACAATGGCAACGGGCCAGGCAGCGGGGCTGACGGTGGCCGCGTCCCCTCGATCGGGACCCGGCCACCGCGCCGTCGACTTCGCCGTCAACTTCTGAACGCAAGCAGTTTTCGAGAGCGCTCTCAGTCATAACCCTTGACGCCCCAACTCCCCCTGGGAACAGTGGTGCACCGCAGGGCGCCGATCCCCCACAGGTCGGCTCGCCCCCCTACCTCCCCCCACACCCCAGGAGACTTCCGTGATCTCACGCAGAGCGTTCCTGTCCGGAGCCGCAGCCGTCGGAGCCACCGCGAGCTATCCCATCTGGGGAAGCGCTCTCAGCCCCACCGCCGAGGCGGCCCCCGCCACATGTGAACTCGCCCTCAAGAACGCCTCGTTGCCGGGCACGGTCCGCGCGTACGTCACCGGGCACGAGCAGTCGACGGGCGACTGGGTGCTGCTGCGGGCCGACGGCAGCGTCTACCGGCCCACCTCCCCCTCGGCGCCGCAGACCCCGCTGCCCGTCGACTGCGCCATCCCGCTCGGTGCCGCCGGCTCGGCCCCGAAGGTCCTGACGCTGCCTCAGATGTTCGGCGCGCGCGTCTACTTCGTCCGGGACAGCACGCTCAACTTCTTCCTCAACCCGGGCCCCGCGCTGGTGGAGCCCGCGTTCGCCACGCCCGGCGACTCGAACTACGGCAAGACCTGGTCGTTCTGCGAGTTCACGTTCAACACCCAGCAGTTGTACGCCAACATCAGCTACGTCGACCTGGTCACCGCCCTCCCGATCGGCCTCACCCTGGAGGGCGACGCCACGCACACGGTCGCGCCCCTGCCCGACGGCGCGGTCGACAGGATCGCCTCGGACCTCACGGCACAGGCGGCCAGGGACGGCCAGCCCTGGGACAAGCTGGTGATCCGCGGCGACGGCGGCTCCGTACTGCGCGTGATCTCCCCGCAGAACCTGATGGCCCCGTACTTCGACCGGCCCGCCGAGATGCCGTTCCGCGACCTCTGGAACAGCTACATCGACGAGGTGTGGGCGAAGTACCGCTCGACCGACCTGAAGATCGACCTCCAGGGCGGCCGGGGCACGCTCACCGGCCGGGTCAGCGGTGACACGCTCACCTTCGCGGGCGGCCACACCTTCGCCAAGCCCACGTCGAAGGACATCTTCACCTGCAACCACGGCCCGTTCGCCAACAACCCGGGCGACTCCGACGACAAGAAGGCCCTCCTCGCCCGCCTCGCCGCCGGCTTCAACCGCTCGATCATGCTCACCCACCCCACCCAGCCCAACGGCACGACCACCGCCGACTACTACAAGGGCTCGGCCGTCAACCACTGGTCGCGCGTCGTACACGCCAACTCGCCCATCGGCTACGCCTTCCCGTACGACGACGTACGCCCGGACGGCCAGCCCGACGTGTCGGGCGCGGCCCACGACGGCAACCCACGCCGCTTCACGGTGACGGTCGGGTCGTAGACGCGTAGGCGCTCCGCTGGAGAGCGGCAACTCATCTGCGGGTGCGTCGTGGCTGGTCGCGCAGTTCCCCGCGCCCCTAAAAGATGAAAGACAGGGGCGCAGCCCGTCTTTCAGGGGCGCGGGGAACTGCGCGAGCAACCCCCACTGGCCCGCACCCAAAACCCACCCCACCCCACGCCAACCCGCGGAGCGCTACGCGGAAGCCCGCCTCACCAATGT
>NZ_JAPWHT010000502.1:0-7190 GCF_027270795.1 Streptomyces sp. ActVer | reverse complement strand
GCCCCTACCCAATCCCGTCACTAACTCAGGGGCTCCGCCCCCGAACCCCCAAAGACTGGGCAGTTCCCCGCGCCCCTAGGTTTTCAGGGGCGCGGGGAACTGCGCGACAAGCCACATCCGGACCCGCACCCGACAACACACCCCACGGGGCCTGGGGCGGAGCCCCTAGCGGCGGCGCTTGCGGGACGGGTTTCCCGTGCGGCGGGCGGTGCGGCGCGCGTGTTCGGCGCGGGCCGTCTCGTACTCCCGGCGGTGGAGCTTTTCGCCGGGGGCCTCGGTGAGGGAGCGGAAGAAGTAGGCCAGGAGAGCGCCTACGAAGCCGATGGCCAGGAGGCCGCGGAGGGATGCCTGGGTGTCGGGGTCGGGGCGCTCGGTGAAGCCCTCCCAGGTGCGGCGGAAGGCGATCGCGCTGCAGATCGCGAACATCACGACGACGAGGAGAGTGACGAAACCGCCCACGGCCGCGATCGCCAGGCCCTCGTAGGCGAAGCGGAGAATCAGGCAGCTCGCCACGGCGGCCGCCAGCGAGCCGGCGGCCACGCCCGCGCGGCGTCCCGCGTAGCCGCCGTCGTGGTCCACCCAGGTCGTTCCGAAGAAACGGATCGGTTCGGGGCGGGGGCCTGCAGGGGTGCCGGTTTCGTCGCTCACCGCTCGATTATCGCCCCGGGCGGCGGACTGCCGAAGAGTCGGAGTGCGTCGGAGTGCCGACGGGTGGGTGTAGGTGAGTGAAGGGGCGGCTCGGCTTGCCCGGCTCGTGGCCTGCGAGCCGTGCCGCCCCGACGCGGTCAGCTGCAGCGCGGTGCCACGTAACCGTCGCTGCCCGTTTTCACGAAGGCGTCGGAGACGTACTCCCCGACCTTGATGTTGTCCCAGATATTCGTCGTGCCGTAGGGACCACTGATCGTCTCGCCCGGGCGCTGGCAGAAGATCGGGACCTTGGAGCCCACCGCCAGGGTGCGGACCAGGCGGTACTGGGTGCCGGGACCGCTGCGGACGTTCACGGTGTAACCGGGTGCGATCGAGTAGAGCTTCTGGGCCGCGGTGACGGTCGCCTCCGCCCTCGCGCCCGTACTCTCCTCCGCGCTCTCCATCTCTTCAACAGCCATATGAGCCTCCCCCGTTGGATGCGTTTGGACGCACTGTCTTGATCGTCGCGAACGCGTTGGCTTGAAACACTTTCTTTTCTTTGTGCACGCGGAGGCTAGCAAGCCGCGTGGGTCTCGTACGAACCATCGACTAGGCTCCGTGCGTCGCGCGTGCGTACGCAATTCACGGGGGTGGACCATGCCGCCACGACGCAGCGCCGGATCCGGTGCCGAAGCGGAACTTCCCGAATACGCCGGGCAGTACCGCCTTGAGTCACGCCTCGGCTCGGGCGGTATGGGTGTCGTCCATCTGGCGCGATCGACCTCGGGACTGCGGCTCGCGGTGAAGGTCGTCCATGCCGAGTTCGCCAAGGACCCCGAGTTCAGGGGACGGTTCCGGCAGGAGGTCGCGGCCGCGCGGCGGGTCAGCGGTGCCTTCACCGCACCGGTCGTGGACGCCGATCCCGAGGCCGAGCGGCCCTGGATGGCCACCCTGTTCATACCGGGGCTGACGCTGGCCGAGCACGTGAAGCGGAACGGCTCGTTGTCGTCCGCGCAGCTGCGTCAGGTCATGGCCGGCCTCGCCGAAGGGCTGCGCGACATCCACCGTGCCGGTGTCGTGCACCGCGATCTCAAACCGAGCAACGTCCTGCTCGCCGACGACGGTCCCAAGGTCATCGACTTCGGCATCTCCCGGCCATCGGACAGTGAGCTGCGCACGGAGACCGGCAAGCTGATCGGTACCCCGCCCTTCATGGCCCCCGAGCAGTTCCGCCGCCCCCGCGAGGTGGGCCCGGCCGCCGACATCTTCGCCCTCGGGTCGGTCCTGGTGCACGCGGCCACGGGGCGCGGGCCCTTCGACTCCGACAGTCCCTACATCGTCGCGTATCAAGTGGTGCACGACGAGCCGGACTTGACGGGTGTCCCCGATGATCTGGCCCAGCTCGTCGGCCGTTGCCTCGCCAAGGAGCCGGACGAACGGCCCACGCCCGACGAGCTCATGACGGAACTGCGGCTCGTCTCCTCGCTCTACGACACCCAGGCGTTCATCCCGGCTCAGCGAACATCGGAGCCGGGGGCCGAGACCGAAGCCGAGGCTGCAGCCGTCTCCGGGCACGAGCCCGCGCCCCGGCCCGAGGACGATCCGACTCATGTGCGCGGCAAGCGGCGTACGGCAGCCGGGGTTGCCGGGCCGGACCCGTCCGTCGGTTCCAGTGACCTCTCGGCGCCCACCCGTCGTCGTCGCCGTGTCCTTGTCTCCGTCGCCGCCGGTGTCGTATCCGTACTGGCGGTGGGCGGTGCGCTTCTCTTCGGTGTGCCGAGCGTCGACGGTGCCTCCGGCGGCAGCCCGGACCCGGGTACCGAACGCCGGGCCGCCGCCGAGACGTTCCGCCCGTGGGTCACGAAGGTGGGCACCGGCAAGAGCGGTATGTCCCAATGCGCCTACGGTGCTGGGGCCCTGCGGTGCGCCGCTCCCGGTGTGCTCGCCGCCTCCGTCGACCCGCTGAACGGCAAGGTGCGGTGGACGCGGAAGACCGGAACCGCGGGAGCCGGCAGCGTGGTCGCACCCGTCCTGTCGGGTGGTCTGGTGCACGCCGTCACCCCGGACCAGAAGCAGCTCGTCGCGCTCGACCCCGACACCGGCAGGACCCGCTGGACTCTGGACGTCCCGGCGAACGAGGGCAGCGTGCAGCAGAACGCGGGCGATACGGTTCTGCTGAGCTCGCCCGACGGCATGGTCACCGGTGTCGACGGGAAGACCGGGGACCGGCTGTGGCGCCATCGCGTGGCCGGCCGGGCCCAGCCCTCCTTCGCGTACTTCGGCGGTGAGGTCGCGTACGCGACGACACTGGGCGCCGACAGCACGAGCACTCAGGTGATCGCGGTGGATCTGCGGACCGGGGACGTGCGGTGGCGCCACAGCCTCGACGGATTGCTCATCCCCGTCGGGGCCTCGAAGGGCACGCTCTGGTTCACCGGGGAGAACTCGTACCAGGAGAGCGTGAGCGTCGTCGGCTACACGCACGGCTCGGGCCGCGTACGGCGGATCCCTCTCGGCCTTCCGCTCCCGTCCGCCACGGCCGCCCTGCACGACGGGACGGTCTATTTCCTGGCCACGGGCGGGGCGCTGGTCGCGGTGGACCTCGACGCCGGCAAGCAGCAGTGGCGGCTGGAGACATCGGTCAGCAGGGGTTCCGTGCCGACCGTCGACGACCGGCATGTGTACGTCACCTCCCCCGACGGCCGGCTGCTCGCGGCCGACGCGCGTACCGGCAAGCTCCTGGGCCAGACCCGCCCCCGGCTCAGCGGCGGCGGGACCGAGGGTGTTGTCGCGGAGCTGCCCGTGCCCCTGGTCGTGGGCGACCGGGTCTACGGAAGCGCGCCGGACGGAAGTGTCTTCGCGGTGGACAGGAGCAAGCCCGGCGGCTGGTGAGCATGCCGCCGGAAAGCCCGTAAGTACCGGAAGCCCGTGGGCCGCTGGGAAGTCCCGCGCAGGGAGGGCCCGTCGAAGGGGGAAGGCACCGCAAACGGCGAACCCGCCCGGTGGTGAGGACCGGGCGGGCCCACGTGGTGGGGGTGGTGCGGGGCTAGCCGAGTTTGGAGACGTCTCGGACTGCGCCCCTGTCGGCGCTGGTCGCCATCGCCGCGTACGCGCGGAGGGCGGCGGAGACCTTCCGCTCGCGGCCGGCCGGGGCGTAGACGCCGCCCAGGGCCTCGCGGCGGGTGGCCAGCTCCTCGTCGGAGACCAGGAGCTCGATGCCGCGGTTCGGGATGTCGATGCGGATGCGGTCGCCGTCCCGGACGAGGGCGATCGTGCCGCCCGAGGCGGCCTCCGGGGAGGCGTGGCCGATGGACAGGCCCGACGTGCCGCCGGAGAAGCGGCCGTCGGTGATCAGGGCGCAGGTCTTGCCGAGGCCTCGGCCCTTCAGGAAGGACGTCGGGTAGAGCATCTCCTGCATGCCGGGGCCGCCCTTGGGGCCCTCGTAGCGGATGACGACGACGTCGCCGTGCGTGATCTCCTTCTTGAGGATCTTGTCGACGGCCTCCTCCTGCGACTCGCAGACGACCGCCGGGCCCTCGAAGGTCCAGATCGACTCGTCCACGCCTGCCGTCTTCACGACACAGCCGTCGACGGCGAGGTTGCCCTTCAGGACCGCCAGGCCGCCGTCCTTCGAGTACGCGTGCTCCGCCGAGCGGATGCAGCCGCCCTCCGCGTCCTCGTCGAGGGCCTCCCAGCGCTCGGACTGGGAGAAGGCCTCGGCGGAACGGACACAGCCGGGTGCCGCGTGCCACAGCTCCAGGGCTTCGGGGGACGGGGAGCCGGCGCGGACGTCCCAGGTCTTCAGCCAGTCGGAGAGGGACGGGCTGTGGACCGAGTGCACGTCCTCGTTCAAGTGGCCGCCGCGGTGCAGTTCGCCGAGCAGAGCGGGGATACCTCCGGCCCGATGCACGTCCTCCATGTAGTACGTCCGGTCCTTGGCCACGTTCGGGGCGACCTTGGCGAGACAGGGCACCCGGCGCGAGACGGCGTTGATCTCGTCCAGGCCGAAGGGGACCTCGGCCTCCTGGGCCGCGGCCAGCAGGTGCAGGATCGTGTTGGTCGAGCCGCCCATGGCGATGTCGAGCGCCATGGCGTTCTCGAAGGCCGCGATCGTGGCGATGTTGCGCGGCAGGACCGTCTCGTCGTCCTGCTCGTAGTAGCGGCGGGTGATGTCCATCACCGTGCGCCCCGCGTCCTCGTACAGCGCCTTGCGGGCGGTGTGCGTGGCGAGGACCGAGCCGTTGCCGGGGAGCGAGAGGCCGATGGCCTCCGTCAGGCAGTTCATGGAGTTGGCCGTGAACATGCCGGAACAGGAACCGCAGGTCGGACAGGCGTTCTCCTCGATACGGAGGATGTCCTCGTCCGAGATCTTGTCGTTCACGGCGTCGGAGATCGCGTCGACCAGGTCGAGCGTACGGACCGTGCCGTCGACCAGGGTCGCGCGGCCGGACTCCATGGGGCCGCCGGAGACGAAGACCGTCGGGATGTTCAGGCGCAGGGCCGCCATCAGCATGCCGGGCGTGATCTTGTCGCAGTTCGAGATGCAGATCAGGGCGTCGGCGCAGTGGGCCTCCACCATGTACTCGACGCTGTCCGCGATCAGGTCGCGGGAGGGCAGGCTGTAGAGCATGCCTCCGTGGCCCATCGCGATGCCGTCGTCGACCGCGATCGTGTTGAACTCGCGCGGGATGCCGCCCGCGGCCGTGATGGCCTCGCTCACGATCCGGCCGACCGGCTGGAGGTGGGTGTGGCCGGGCACGAACTCGGTGAAACTGTTGGCGACCGCGATGATCGGCTTGCGGCCGATGTCCGCGCCCGGTACACCGGAGGCGCGCATAAGGGCGCGTGCGCCCGCCATGTTGCGGCCGTGGGTGACTGTGCGGGACCTCAGCTCGGGCATCGTCGCTCGCTCCTTCGGAGAGTAATGACTCACGTCGAGCGTACGCCCGTCATCCAGGGGTTGGACACGGCGTCCGGAATGCGGGATGGCTGTCTCGGTGGTCGGCTGCGGGGCGGGGCCCTGATGTGGCCGGTCCCGCCCACGCGCCGGAGCCGTACGTGCCACAGTCCCGCGTCCCTGAGGGCTCAGGGGTTCGTCAGGTGGGCCTGAATCACCGGGGCCACCCTTGCGATGATCTGTTCCGGGTTCGCCGAGGCCAGGGGTTCCACCTTGATCACATACCGCAGCATCGCGATGCCGACGAGCTGGGCCGCCGCGAGCTCGGCGCGCAGTTCGGCGTCCGGCGCGTCCAGCTGGGCGGCGACGCGGCGCAGCAGCTGGGCCGAGACGAGGCGGCGGAAGACCGCGGCCGCGACCTCGTTGTTCACGGCGGAACGGACGATCGCGAGCAGGGCCTTGCGGGTCGCCGGGTTCTCCCAGACCCCGAAGAAGAAGCGGGCCAGGCGCTCGCCGACGCCGTCCAGGGGGCCTTCCGCGATCGAGCCCGGGGCGCTCAGAAGGGGCCCGAAGGCGACCTCGATGGACGCCTCGAAGACCTGCTCCTTGGTGCCGAAGTAGTGGTGCACGAGCGCCGCGTCCACGCCCGCGGCCTTGGCGATGCCGCGTACGGACGTCTTCTCGTACCCCCGCTCGGAGAACTCCTCGCGGGCCGCCGCCAGGATGCGGTCGCGGGCGGCGGGGGCGTCCGCGGAGTCCGCGTGGGAGGGGCGTCCACGGCGGCGCGGGGCGGCGCTGGTCACGAGCGCGGGACCCGTACGGCCGAGGCCAGGTGGAGCCGGGTGAAGGCGAGGGCCTCCGCGAGGTCGGCCTCGCGTTCGGCGCTGGACATGGCGCGGCGGGTGTTGACCTCGATGACGACGTGGCCGTCGAAGCCGGACAGGGCGAGGCGTTCCAGCAGCTCGGCGCAGGGCTGTGTGCCGCGGCCGGGGACGAGGTGCTCGTCCTTGTTGGAGCCGTTGCCGTCGGCGAGGTGGACGTGGCCGAGGCGGTCGCTCATGCGGTCGATCATCTGAAGCGCGTCCGTGCGGGCGGTCGCCGTGTGGCTGAGATCGATCGTGAAGTGGCGGTAGTCGTCCTTCGTGACGTCCCAGTCGGGGGCGTAGGCGAGCATCTCGCGGTCGCGGTAGCGCCAGGGGTACATGTTTTCGACGGCGAACCGGACGTCCGTCTCGTTCGCCATGCGCCAGATCCCGGTGACGAAGTCGCGCGCGTACTGGCGCTGCCAGCGGAACGGGGGGTGTACGACGACCGTGCTCGCGCCGAGTTTCTCGGCTGCCGACTGGGCGCGCTGGAGTTTGGTCCACGGGTCGGTGGACCAGACGCGCTGGGTGATGAGCAGGCACGGGGCGTGGATCGCGAGGATCGGGACCTGGTGGTAGTCGCTGAGGCGGCGGAGGGCCTCGATGTCCTGGCTGACGGGGTCGGTCCAGACCATGACCTCTACGCCGTCGTAGCCGAGGCGTGCGGCGATCTCGAAGGCCGTTGCCGTCGACTCCGGGTACACGGAGGCCGTGGACAGGGCGACCTTCGCATCCGGGATGCGCACGACTGGTTCTGCCACGGGGACAGGTTACGGGGTGGCTCTGGTGGTTGTGTTCGGGTG
>NZ_JAPWHT010000501.1:0-7207 GCF_027270795.1 Streptomyces sp. ActVer | reverse complement strand
CCGGTCGACCAGCCGCGCGGTCCAGGGCGCGACGGCCGCAGTCGCCGCCAGCCCGGTCGCGGGGGCGGCACCGGCGAGCGCGTACGAGCCCCGCGCCCCCGCGATCATGATCACCGCGCTCACGCTGAACATGCCCATGGGGAGCCGCGCGATCAGATTCCCGAGGGTGAAGGCCCGGGTGCCGGGGATGGTGAAGAGGCGGCGGTACGGGTTGCGGGGGTGGTGGCTGATTGCGGGCGGGGTGCTGTCGTGCGCGCTGCTTCGGTGCGGGTCGGGGTCGCGCCGAGGCCGTTTCGGTCCGGGCCCGGAGCTGGACCCGGACCCGGACCCGGGGGCCCGGCGCCGCGGTCCGAAGTCGGCCACCACCAGGCTGTCGGCGGTGACGGCGGGGATGGTCGTACGTGCGTCGGGGCGGGGCCGGGGGTACGGCCGAGGGGGCTGCTGAAGGGCTGGTCGGGGTGGTCGCGGCATGGATCAACGTTCGCCCGGGCCTTCGGCGGGGGTCCAACACCTACTCCGTACCGATTGACGCACCCGCGTTGTAAGTTCGTCCGATGCCCGCCCACCTCGATCCCCGCCTGCTGCGCGCCTTCCTCGCCGTCGCCGAGGACCTGCACTTCACGCGTGCGGCCGCCCGGCTGTACGTCGCCCAGCAGGCCCTCAGCCGTGACATCCGGCGGCTGGAGCGGGAGTTGGGCGCCACCCTCTTCGTACGCACCACCCGGCAGGTGACGCTCACCCTCGACGGCGAGCGGCTGCTGCCCTACGCGCGGCGGGCGCTGGCGGCGCAGGACGAGCTGCTCTCCGCCTTCGGGCGGCCGGACGCCGAGCGGCCCCTGCTCGTGGACGTGAACAGCCCCGGGCTGGTCTCCGGGCGTGTGCTGGCCCTGGCCCGTGAACTCGCTCCGGACTGCGAGCTGATGACCCGCTTCGAGAGTGGCCTCACCGGCGCCGCCGCCGAACTGCTCGCCGGGCGGCTCGACGCGTCCTTCGGGCGGTTCGCGGGCCTGGACCCGGCGGTCCGTGCCCGCCTGGAACAGCAGCCCGTGCGGTACGAGCCCATGGCCGTCGTGCTGCCGGAGGACCACCGGCTGGCCGAAATGGATGCCATACCGCTCGACGCGCTGGCGGGCGAACAGGTGTACGCGGGAGCCGGGAATCCCCGGACGCTGGAGTGGACCGACCTCGCCCGTCAGCTTTTCGAGGGACGAGGCATTGAGGTCGCGGCGCCGGCACCGCTCGCCGTCGGCGCCGAGGAGTTCCAAAGGATCATGGCCAAGAAACGAAACCCCGTCCTGGCCGTGATGGATTTTCCGGCCATGCCCAAATCCGTCCTCCGGCCCCTCGTTGACCCCGTACCGCTGTCACCAGTGTCGCTGGTGTGGCGGAAGGGGCTGACGCATCGTGGAGTGGAGGCGTTGCGCACCGCGGCGGCGCGACTTGCGGGGGCGGAAGGGTGGCTGGAGCGGCCTCCGGAGGGTTGGATTCCGGCCACAGATGCACTCATCATGATGAGCCGGGCCTGACACAGAACCCTCACTGTTGCTTACGTGCGCTACATTCATGGGCCGGGTGCAGTGTGATAAAGGGGGCGCTCGGGCCGGGTGGGGGTCCGGTCCGGACGACGAGTACGAGTGCCCGGGTCGTACAAGCACCCCTTGAACCAGTCCCGTGGGGGGATGTGCGTGCGCGTGGAAAGTTGGCCGGAAGGCGCCCAACCGGGTCGGAGCGATTCCGATCGTCGGAGTGAGGGTGGAGCCGATCAGTCGGCCCGTCGTAAGGACGGTCTGTCGTTCCGTGGTGAGGCCGGTCAGGCGGCCCCTCGGGAGACCGATCAGTCGTTTCGCAGCGACTCCGGTGGCGGTGAATTCGGCGGCAGAGCCGCCGACCGCGGGGACTTCGACCGTGGTGATTCCGGCCGGTGGGATTCCGGCCGTGGTGATTCCGATCGGCGTGACACCGACGGGCGTGACACCGACGTGTGGTTCCGCCGTGTCGTGGCGCCGTCGGTGCCGCGACAGAGAGACGACGCGCCGAACGACTACGAGCCGAACGACGACGGGCGGAACAACGACGTGCTGAGCGACGACCGGCGCGGTGACGACCTGCGCGGTGACGACCTGCGCGGTGACGGCCCGTGGAGCGACGGCGAACACCGGAAGTACGGGGATCGCGGCGATCGCGGCGGGTTCGGCGAGTTCGGGCAGGGCGGGGAACAGAGAGACGGTGGTCCGGGCGTCAGCCGGCCGGAGCACGGCCGGTCCGGAGGGGCCGTCGGTCCCGTCGGTCCTGTCGTATCCACCGGGGCCCCCGTCATGTCCACCGAGTCCGCCGGAGCCACCCGTTCCGTCTGGGACGACGCCGACTCCGACGCCGCCCAGGACTCCTGGCAGGAGTCCGAGCACCCCGAGCACACCCACGACCCGCACGAGGTCACGGTCCAGCTCGACGGTGTGGGACGGCAGCTGGAGGACTGGCTCGTCCAGCAGGCCAAGGGCGCCCCCAGCACCAAGGAGGCCTCGGACGGCCCGGTCTTCGTCGACGAGACGGGCCGCCGCAGCCGCAGGTACCGCAGGATCGGCATGGCTGTCGGCATGGCCTGCGCGGTCTACGCGGTGGTCATCCTCACCACGCTCATGTCGGGCAACTCCAGCGCGCCCTGGCTCCCGGAACTGGGCCAGGAGCAGGACGACAAGCCGGCCGGAAAGGTCGAGATCCCGCCGCTGCCCGCCGACTCCGCGGGTCCGTCCGGCGAGGTGAACCCCTCGCCCGGCGTGACGCCGTCGGCCGGTGGCACGGTCAGCAACTCGCCGGGCGCAGGCACCTCGACAGGCCCGTCGGCCAGCCCCACGGGCACGGGGAAGAGCGCCGATCCGAAGCCGTCGGCGACCAACACGAAGCCGGCCACCTCCCCGAAGCCGTCGAACACCGGGCCGTCGAACCCGCCTCCGTCCTCGCCCGACCCCGAGCCGAGCGTCACCGAGAGCAGCGACCCCTCGAATCCGCCGGTCGGTGGTGACACCGACACGGTCGCCGGTGACCCGCTCACGCCCGGTCCGGTCGTGTCGCCCGACCCGAGCGCCGCCCCAACCGCACAGTCCCCGGAGAACACCCTCTGATGGCACGCCGCACCAGCCGCCGCGGAGCAGAGCGGGGCGCCGTCCGGCGCCGACGCCTGCCCATGCGCTATCTACTGCCCTCGCTCGTCCTCGTCGCCCTGATGGCGATGCTGATGCTGCGGGGCTTCGTACAGAGCGAGATCCTTGCCGACAACCGCGTCCAGGCACCGGCGGGACACGACCAGGTCCCCAAGGGGGTCCTGAAGGGCGGCCCGGTGATCGACACCCGGGGCGGCCGCACGGACAGTCTGGACGTTCCGGACCGCGAGCTGGTCCTGACGTTCGACGACGGTCCGGATCCCGAGTGGACGCCCAAGGTGCTCGACACCCTCAAGCGATACGACGCGCACGCCGTCTTCTTCGTCACCGGCGCCCTGGCCTCGCGCCACCCGGACCTCATCAAGCGCATGGTCGACGAGGGCCACGAGGTCGGCCTGCACACCTTCAACCACCCGGACCTCTCGTTCCAGTCCAAGAGCCGTATCGACTGGGAGCTGTCCCAGAACCAGCTCGCGCTGGCGGGCGCGGCCGGCATCCGGACCTCGCTCTTCCGGCCGCCGTACTCGTCGTTCGCCGAATTGATGGACAACAAGTCTTGGCCGGTCACCGAGTACATCGGCAGCCGCGGCTACATCACGATCGTCAGCAACAACGACAGCGAGGACTGGAAAAAGCCGGGCGTGGACGAGATCATCCGCAAGGCCACGCCCAAGAGCGGCAAGGGTGCCATCGTGCTCATGCACGACTCCGGCGGCGACCGCTCGCAGACCGTGGCCGCGCTCGACCGGTTCATCTCCGGGCTGCAGGACGACGGCTACCGCTTCGACACACTCACCGCCGCCATGAAGGCGCCCAGCGCGCACACCAAGGTCACCGGCGCCGACCAGTGGAAGGGCAAGGCGTGGGTCCTCGCGGTCCAGGCCTCCGAGAAGACGACCAGCATCCTGGTCGTCGGCCTCGCCGTGATCGGCGTACTCGTCCTCGCCCGCTTCGGGCTGATGCTGCTGCTCTCCGTACTGCACGCCCGCAAGGTCCGCCGCCGCGGCTTCAGCTGGGGGCGGCCGATCACCGAACCGGTCTCCGTCCTGGTGCCCGCCTACAACGAGGCGAAGTGCATCGAGCAGACGGTCCACTCGCTCGTGGCGAGCGATCACCCCATCGAGGTGATCGTCATCGACGACGGGTCGAGCGACGGCACCGCGCGCATCGTCGAGAACCTGCGCCTGCCGAACGTACGCGTCGTGCGCCAGCTCAACGCGGGCAAGCCCGCCGCCCTCAACAGGGGTGTGGCGAACGCCCGTTACGACCTCATCGTGATGATGGACGGTGACACCGTCTTCGAACCGGCGACCGTCCGCGAGCTGGTCCAGCCCTTCGGCGACCCGAGCGTCGGCGCCGTCGCGGGCAATGCGAAGGTCGGCAACCGGGATTCGCTGATCGGCGCCTGGCAGCACATCGAGTACGTGATGGGCTTCAACCTCGACCGCCGTATGTACGACATGCTCAACTGCATGCCGACCATCCCGGGCGCGGTCGGTGCCTTCCGGCGCTCCGCGCTCAAGCGCGTCGGCGGCATGAGCGACGACACGCTCGCCGAGGACACCGACATCACCATCGCGATGCACCGCGACGGCTGGCGGGTTGTCTACGCGGAGAACGCCCGCGCGTGGACCGAGGCCCCGGAGTCCGTCCAGCAGCTGTGGTCCCAGCGCTACCGCTGGTCGTACGGCACGATGCAGGCGATCTGGAAGCACCGCAGGGCGGTCATCGAACGCGGCCCGTCGGGCCGCTTCGGCCGCGTGGGCATGCCCCTCGTCTCCCTCTTCATGATCCTGGCCCCGCTCCTGGCCCCGCTGATCGACGTGTTCCTCCTCTACGGACTCGTCTTCGGCCCCACGGAGCAGACGATCCTCGCCTGGTTCGGCGTCCTGGCGGTCCAGGCGATCTGCGCGGCGTACGCGTTCCGCCTCGACAAGGAACGCATGACCCACCTCCTCTCCCTCCCGCTCCAACAGATCCTGTACCGCCAGCTCATGTACGTCGTGCTGCTCCAGTCCTGGATCACCGCCCTCACCGGCGGCCGCCTGCGCTGGCAGAAGCTCCGGCGCACGGGCGCGGTCGGGCTGCCCGGCGCCGCGGGCCCGGGCGGCGGCGCCGCGCAACAGCCGGAGATGGACCGGAGGCCGGTCGGATGAGCACGCCGCCCCCCGGGACTCCGTGGCCGGAGCCGTCCGGCACTTCCGGCACTCCGTGGCCGGGCGCGGACGCAGGAGCAGGAGTAGGAGTAGGAGTAGGGACAGGTACCGGAGTCGGTACGGGTACAGGCACTGGTACCGGAATCGGTACCGGCACAGGCACATGGGCCGGACAGGACACCTCGATGCACGACTCGTACGACCGGACGTTCCCCGGCCCCGCCACGGCACCGGGTTACCCGGACGGCCCGACGCAGACGAGGCCGGGCTCCGGTTTGGGCCCGGGTTCAGTGCCGGAACCGGGCTGGGGTTCGGAACCGGGCGCGACTTCGGCCGCCGCGTCGGACTCGGGGTCGGACTCGGGATCGGACTCGGGGTCGAACTCCGCTTCGGACGCTGCCCCGGACTCCGTCAAGCGTTCCGGCCCGGTCCGGGACCGTTACTTCGACCTGCTCCGGGCGCTCGCCCTCTTCCGTGTGGTCCTCTACCACCTCACGGGCTGGGCCTGGCTGCCGCTGGTGTTCCCGTCCATGGGCGTGATGTTCGCGCTGGCCGGCAGCCTCATGGCCCGTTCGCTGAAGCGCCCGGCCTCCCAGGTCATCCGCAGCCGCATCCGCCGCCTCGTGCCCCCGCTCTGGCTCCTTGGCGCGATCGGCGTCACCGGCATGGTCCTCCAGGGTTGGGGGCCGAACGAGGACGGGCACCCGGGCTGGTGGCTGCTCCACCTCACCTTCTGGATCGTCCCGATCAGCGATCCGCCGTACGCCGAGGGGCTGCCCGGAATCCAGGGCTTCATCGGCGACAACTGGGCCGCGGACCTCGCGGGCCCGCTCTGGTACCTCCGCGCGTACCTCTGGTACGTGCTGCTGTCTCCGTTCCTGCTCCGCGCCCTGCGCGCGCTGCCGGTGGCAACGATCGCGGCGCCGATCGTCCTGTCGGCGGCGTTCCAGCTCGAATACCTGACGCTCCCCGGCGAGCGGATTCCGTCCGCGCTGACGGACTTCAGCACGTTCGGTGCGTGCTGGATCCTGGGCATGGCGCACCAGGAGGGAATCCTGCAGCGGCTCCCGCGCTATGTGGTCCCGTCGGTCGCCCCGGCCATCGCCCTGCTGGGCCTCTGGTACGCCACGAACAACAACTTCACCCAGGGGCACGACCTGGACAGCATCCCGCTGGCCCAGGCCCTCTGGTCCTGTGGCACGGTGCTGCTCCTGCTGCACTTCAGCCCGTCCTGGTCCGAATGGCCACGCAGGCTGCGCCGCTGGGACAAGCCGATCACCCTCCTCAACTCCCGTGCCGTGACGATCTATCTCTGGCACAACACCTGCATCCTCATCGCCGCGACGCAGTGGGACCGCCTGTGGAACTTCGACGTGCTGTGGCAGAACGTCCCCTGGCTCCTGGAAAGCCCCTGGCCCGTCCTCGCCCTCACCTGGGTCCTCATCGGAGCCTGCGTCCTCTCCTTCGGCTGGGCGGAGGACCTGGCGGCCAAACGCCGCCCACAGCTGTGGCCGACGGGCTCGAAGAAGTCGGCCGCCGGCGGGCGGGGGCATCGGGCTGGGGCGCGGTAGGGACCGAGCCGGAGGCAGGGCGCCGCGCTGTTGCCCAGGCGTCGCCTCGCGTGGCCTCGCCCGGCGTTGTCTCGCATCACGCCGTTTGCGCGGGCCAAGTCAGGGACTTGGCCCGCCATTTGTCGTAGCTCTTTCGGTGATCTGGTGTGCCGGATTGCCAGCTTTGGTGGCTATTTCGTCAGGGCGTCGACGTAATTCGCTCTGGTGTCGGTCGAGCCCCCTCGGTAGCGTGGCTGCGCTCATGACCCCCTCGCCCCACCGGGAGCCGTCCGTGAACCGCCGCCCCACCCTGCTCGCAGCGATCGCGCTGACCGCCGCCGCG
>NZ_JAPWHT010000500.1:0-7245 GCF_027270795.1 Streptomyces sp. ActVer | reverse complement strand
GGGCGCGGGCGACTCCGAGACGCGGTGCCCCGCCAGGGGCAGGCGGCCCCTGGGCCCCGTGCCCGCCGGGCGTGGGCGACTCCGAGCCGCGGTGCCCCGCCAGGGGCAGGCGGTCCCTGGGACCCGTGCCCACCGGGCGCGGGCGGCTTCCGGGGAGCGGTGCTCGCTGGGTGACAGGCGCCCGCCCGCAGGTACTCGCCCGGGCGGCGGATCGTCGCTGGGCGGCTGAAGCCGACAGGTGCCCGCCGGTGGGCGGAAGCCGGGAGATGCCCGCGGGTGGACGGAAGCCCGGTGATGGTCGCCTGGCCCAGGGCGCCGGACGCCGAGCTCGCGGGCGGCTGGCGCGCAGGCGGCTGGCTGCTGGCTGCTGGCTGTCAGCGTCGCGGTTCGGCGGCACGCCCGCGGCCCGGCAACTGCCCCCGACCCGCGGCCGGGAGGGGCAGGCAGAGGCACGACCGAGGGTTTTCCCTCGTCAACTCCCGCAGGGAGTTCCCTCATTGGGGAGAGAGCCGGTCCGCTTCTAGCGTGGGACTCACCCCGCAGGCTGTCGCTCCACCCCCACAGTGCACCCCCCACCGGCACTCCTGAGGAGAACCATGTTCGGGCTCACCCTTGCCAAGAAGGCCGCCGCCGTCACCGCCGCGGTCGCGGCCGCGGCGACGACCTGTCTGCTCGGCGCGAACACCGCGAGCGCCGCTCCCCAGCCCATCGTCGGCGGCTCGACGACCACGGCGGCCGCGTACCCGTACGTCATGCAGATCACGGACTCCTCGCAGAACCAGTTCTGCGGCGGCACCCTGGTGTCGGCGACCAAGGTCGTCACCGCCGCCCACTGCATGGTCGACGAGACCACGAGCAGCGTCAGAGTCGTCGGCGGCCGTACCTACCGCAACGGCACGAACGGCACGGTCAGCCGGGTCAGCAAGATATGGATCAACCCGAGCTACGTGGCCGCCGAGCAGGGTGACGACGTCGCCGTCCTGACCCTGTCGACCTCCATGCCGTACACGCCCATCAGCTACGTCTCCTCCTCCGAGACCAGCGCGTACACGGCCGGCACCACCGCCCGCATCCTCGGCTGGGGCACCACCAGCTCGGGCGGCTCCTCCTCCAACCAGCTGCGCACCGCCACGGTCCCGACCGTCTCGAACGCCACCTGCTCCTCGGCGTACGGCTCGTCCTACATCTCCTCCGACATGGTCTGCGCCGGCTACACCTCCGGCGGCGTGGACACCTGCCAGGGCGACAGCGGCGGCCCGCTGATCATCGGCGGCAAGCTCGCCGGCATCACCTCGTGGGGCTACGGCTGCGCGGACGCCGAGTACCCCGGCGTCTACACCCGCCTGACCACCTTCTCCAGCCTGGTGACGACGCAGGTCAACTCCTAGCACTCACGTAGTGCCGTCCCGATGACTTCCTGAGCACGCCTCAGGTTGAGCCAGGGGGCGTTGCGGGCCTCCACGAGCGGCCCGCAACGCCCCCTATCCATGTGCCGGGACCGGTCCGGGGTGCGTTGTCGGTGGCGCCTGTTTCAATGGATTCAGGTGCGGGTCATGGGTGCCGGGTAATGCGTGAGGGGGGACGGGCATGGTGTCGACGGATCGGTTCCTGGCCTTCGCGGCGATGTCGCTGCTGGTGGTCATGATCCCGGGGCCGAGCGTCCTGTTCGTGATCGGCAGGGCGCTCGCCCACGGCCGACGCACGGCGGTGGCGACGGCGCTGGGGAACGTCTTCGGTTCGTATCTGCTGGTCGTGGCGGTCGCCGTGGGCGTCGGATCGATAGTGGAACGATCGGTGACCGTCTACATGGCGGTGAAGCTGGCGGGGGCCGCCTATCTCGTCTTCCTCGGCGTCCAGGCGTTCCGGCACCGCAAGGAGATGAGGGCCTCGGACATCACGGAGCGGGCCGACGCGCCCGCCCGCGGCGATCTGCGGACGGTCCTGGACGGCGCCCTCGTCGGCGTCACCAACCCGAAGGGCATCGTCTTCTTCGCCGCGGTGCTCCCCCAGTTCGTCGACCACTCGGCGGGTCAAGTGCCCCTGCAGATGCTGCTGTTGGGCCTGATCCCGATAACCATCGGCCTGGTCACGGACACCTTGTGGGGTCTGACCGCGGCCACGGCCCGCAGCTGGTTCGCCCGCTCGGACCGCCGGCTGTCGATGATCGGCGGCGCGGGCGGCCTCACGATGGTCGGCCTCGGGCTGACGGTCGCTACGACAGGCCGTACGGACTGACGGACCATCGAGCGCCCCCTCCCCGCACCCGTCTCCGGATCGGTCGCGTCCCGTCTCCGCCGTCAGCCCCGTACGACGGTCCCGAACCGGATGTCGTACGAGGACGCCGTGCTCAGCACCGACAGCATCCGCGGCGCTTCCTCGGTCACTTCCTCCCGCTGCCGCCTACTGAGCGTGCCGAAGGGCTCGATGGTGATCACGGCCTCGTCGGGGGACTCCTCCAGCCGCCAAATACCTTCCAGGAAGCCGTCGACGAGAAGCGTGCAGTAGGCCTGGTTGCCCTGCCAGGAACGGCCCTTGTAGTCGGCGGACACCACCCGGGATCGGTCGGCGTGGGAGAGGAGCAGGTTGTCGAACTCGGGCAGCAGCCGCGGCGGGGCCGGGGTGTCCGCGTCCGGGCGGGGCGCGTCCGGCAGGTCGAAGAGCTCGACGCCGTGCTCGTCGCGGAAGGTGACCAGTTGGGGCCGCAGTCGTTCGAAGACCTCGCGCAGCCGGGTGAGACCGGCCCAGGTCTGCATGTCCTTGACGGAGGCGGGGCCGAAGGCGGCGAGATAGCGCAGGACGGTGGCGTCGGGGGCGGGCGCGGGCTCCGCGGGCCGGCCGAGCCAGTGCTCGGCGGTGGTGAGCGCGACCTGTCCGCTGCGGCCCCACAGGCCGCGCGGGGTGACCTGGACGAGGGGCAGCCGGCACCGGGCCGCGATGGCGAGGGCCAGCGGGTCCGCGTCGGGCCATTCGACGAGCAGTGCCTCGCGCAGCTGCTTCAGGGTGCGCGGCTCGGTCTCGACGAGTTCCCGGCTGATCGCGGTGAGCCGGTCGAGGTCGACGCCGGCGAGCCCGTGGCGGAAGCCGTACAGCTCCCGCTCGCGTGCGGCCTGCACGAGCGGCCGCAGGGTGAGGCAGTCGTCGGCGGTGTGGGTGTGGATGGTGGAGCGCATGGTCACGATGCGTACGACCTCGCGCTTCTCCATGGCGGCCGAGAGTTCCTCGGGCGCGAATCCCTCCAGGCGGGCGGCGAGGGCGTAGTACGGGGGCTTCACGTTCTGGGCCTGGAGGCCGACGAGGTGTTCGACGGCGTCCGTCGCGGACATGGCGACCCGGCGCAGGAGCAGCTGCCGGTCGAGGGTCGCGCGGTTCAGCTCACGGGCGCTCAGCACGGGGGCGGTCGAGGTCGTCTTCGTCATGCTCCGCACGGTAGCGGGACTTGCGGACAAGTTCTGTCCGCAACCCTTGTCGATCCCCTACCCCGCGCACCCGCTCACGCCATTTGACCCGTATATCCTGCTCGGTGATCGCCTAGACGCACGTTCGAGATGCTCGACTTGTTCGACATGCTCGGCAGACGCGACACATCAACAGGGAGGCTGCCGCGATGTCAGACCGCCGAGCCCGCCGTCCCGCGCCGCCTTCGGGGGGCGGCCGGAAGCCGGTGTGGCGGCGCGCCGTACCTGAGGCGACGCCACCGCCCGCGGATCCCCCGGCGCCGCGTCAGGTCCCGGCCGAGCCGGCTCCCCCGGAGGTCGGCAGCGTCGTACAGGCGGCGCTCTACCGCGACGGGACGCGTGTCGCGAACCCCGCCACCCTCGCGGACACGTTCCGTGAGCTGCGGGAACAGCCGGACGGCATGGCGTGGATCGGCCTGGCCCGTCCGACGGAGGAGGAAATCCTCTCCCTGGCTGCCGAGTTCGACCTCCACCCGCTCGCGGTCGAGGACGCGATGGAGGCCCATCAGCGGCCGAAGCTGGAGCGTTACGGCGAGACGCTCTTCGTCGTGCTGCGCGCCGCCCGGTATCTCGACGCGTCGGAGGAGGTCGACTTCGGCGAACTGCACGTGTTCATCGGCCCCGACTTCCTGATCACGGTCCGGCACGGCGCGGCCCCCGACCTCTCGGCCGTGCGCCGCCGTATGGAGGAGACGCCTGAGCTGCTGAAGCTCGGCCCCGAGGCGGTCCTGTACGCGATCCTCGATGCCGTCGTGGACGGTTACGCCCCGGTCGTCTCCGGTGTCCAGAACGACATCGACGAGATCGAGACCGAGGTCTTCGGCGGCGACCCCTGGGTGTCCCGCCGTATCTACGAACTCTCCCGCGAGATGGTCGAGTTCCAGCGCGCCACCCGCCCCCTGGTCGGCATGCTGCACGGCCTGATGGCCGGCTTCGCCAAGTACGGCACCGACGAGGAACTCCAGCGCTACCTCCGCGACGTCGCCGACCACGTCACCCACACCAGCGAACGTGTGGACGGCTTCCGCCAGGCCCTCACCGACATCCTCACGGTGAACGCGACCCTGGTCACCCAGCAGCAGAACGCGGAGATGCGGGCCCTGGCCGAGGCGGGCTTCGAACAGAACGAGGAGATCAAGAAGATCTCGTCCTGGGCGGCGATCCTGTTCGCCCCGACCCTCGTCGGCACGATCTACGGCATGAATTTCGAGGACATGCCCGAGCTTGGCTGGACCTTCGGATACCCCTTCGCGGTCGGCCTGATGGGCCTGGTGTGCGTGAGCCTGTACTTCATCTTCAAGCGGCGGGACTGGCTCTGAGCTGTCCCGGTGAGAGGCCCCGCCAGCTGCTCCCCTGTTCGTTTCCGCGGGGCGTTCCTCTACGATCGAGGAGGTCATCAACTACCGCATGACATCTGCCCGGTGATGAAGTCGGCGTGGCGATCCCGCGGGCACCACGGTCGAGGCCGCCCTCCGCGAGATCGGCACGATCGGTGACTACGCCGGACCCGAGGTGGCCTCGTACGCCGAGATCCACATCGAGCAGGGCCGTGACCTGGAGAACGCGGGGACCATGATCGGGCTGGTGGACTCGACCTGGGCGGCCCGCAAGTACCAGGTCGTCGTCCGCGGCGAGCAGTCGCACACCGGCTCCACGATCATGGCGGACCGCCGTGACGCCCTGTTCGGCGCCTCGCTCCTCGTCGTGGCCGTGCGGGAGCCGGCCGAGGAGAGCACGGACACGCCGCTGCACACCTCGGTGAGCGAGATGACAGTCCTGCCCAACTCTCCTGTGGTGGTGGCGCGCGAGGTACGCATGCACGTGGACCTGCGCTCCCCCGACGAGGCCTTGCTCGACGCGGCGGCCAAGAGGCTGGCCGAGTCGATCCCCGGTATCGAGGAGCGTGCGTCGGTCACGATCGAGCAGGTCCAGACGCACGGGTGGGCCGTGGCGCCGTTCCCGGCGACCGGCGTCGAACTCGCCGCCCAGGCGGCCGACGACCTGGGGCTCAGCCACCAAACCGTCATGACCATCGCGGGCCACGACTCGGTGAACATGAAGGATGTCACACCCGCGATCATGCTCTTCGTGCCCAGTGTCGAGGGCGTCTCCCACAACGAGGGCGAGTTCACACAGGACCGGGAGACCTGCGCCGGCACCGATCTGCTGGCCGAGGTTCTCCACCGGCTGATGTCGGGAGCGCTGGACAGCTCGCGGTGACGCGGCGCCCGGCCGGTGCGCGGCCGGCCCGCGCTGTCGTGGTCCGTAGTACGACCCTGCCCGCGGATCAAGGGGACCCCTGGGAGGTCAAGGTCACAGCGGGTCCCTCTGCTGCTCACCTGTGGATCTGACCTAGCATCCGAGCATGACGGTCCTGCCTGACGACGGGCTCTCGCTGGCCGCCGAGTTCCCTGACGCGACCCATGAGCAGTGGCAACGCCTCGTGGCGGGCGTACTGCGCAAGTCGGGCAAGGAAGTCTCGGACGACGCAGCTGAGGACGCCCTGTCCACCACGCTCGAGGACGGGCTGCGCGCCCGGCCCCTCTACAGCGCACTCGACTCCGCGCCGGATCCCGGCCTGCCCGGCTTCGCCCCCTTCACCAGGGGCGGCCGCGCCGAGGGCAACACCCTCGGCGGCTGGGACGTACGGCAGCGGCACACGGCCGCCGACAACGGCGCGGTCCTCGCGGACCTGGAGAACGGGGTCGCCTCGCTGTGGCTGACCGTCGGCACGGGCGGCTTCCCCGTCTCGTCGCTCGGCCGGGTCCTCGACCGCGTCTACCTCGACCTGGCGCCTGTCGTCCTGGAAGCGGGGCGTGAAGTCGAGCCCGCCGCACGGGAGTTGCTGCGGCTCTACGAGGAGCGCGGTGTCGAGCGCGACGCCGCCCGGGGCAACCTCGGCGCCGACCCCCTGGGCCATGAGGCCCGTACGGGGGACGACGGGTTCGACTTCGCGCCCGTCGCCGCTCTCGCGCGGCTGTGCGCCGAGGAGTACCCGGGGCTGCGGGCGCTGACGGTCGACGCGTTGCCGTACCACGAGGCCGGCGGGTCCGCCGCGCAGGAGCTGGGCAGCTCGCTGGCGACCGGTGTCGCCTATCTGCGGGAGCTGACCGGGGCGGGGCTGAGCGTCGAACAGGCCGCCGCCCAGCTGGAGTTCAGGTACGCGGCCACCGCGGACCAGTTCCTGACCATCGCCAAGCTGCGCGCGGCGCGCAGGCTGTGGGCCCGGGTCGCCGAGGTCTGCGGGGCGCCGGGCGGGCAGGTGCAGCACGCGGTGACCTCGCCGGTGATGATGAGCCGCCGGGACCCGTGGGTGAACATGCTGCGTGCGACGGTCGCCACGCTGGCCGCCGGAGTGGGCGGCGCCGAGTCCGTCACCGTGCTGCCCTTCGACCACGCGCTCGGCCTGCCGGACGCGTTCGCGCGCCGGATCGCCCGCAACACCTCGACGATCCTGGTCGAGGAGTCGCATCTCGCCCGGGTCATCGACCCTGCGGGCGGCTCCTGGTACGTGGAACGCCTCACCGACGAACTCGCCCACGCGGGCTGGGAGTTCTTCCAGCGGATCGAGCAGGAGGGCGGCCAGGCGGCGGCCCTGCGGTCGGGTCGAGTCGGTGAGGAGCTGGCCGCCACCTGGGCGGCCCGCAGCGCGAAGCTGGCAAAGCGGCGTGAACCCGTCACCGGGGTCAGCGAGTTCCCGCACCTCGCCGAGCGGACGGTGGCACGCGAACCCGCACCCGAGCCGCCGCCCCTCGGACTCCCCCGGGTGCGCCGCGACGAGGCCTACGAG
>NZ_JAPWHT010000004.1:0-66798 GCF_027270795.1 Streptomyces sp. ActVer | reverse complement strand
CGATCTTCCCGACAACACCGCCCCCCGCTTCCCGTCGGGCCACGGGCAGCGCCCGTCGCTGCACCGCAGGTGTGGCGGGCGCCCTGGTCAGCGGGCTCGGCCGGTGGGACCGGGGCGGTACGGGTGTCACCCGGGGGCCCGCGGGGCGGGACGCCGTGACCGGACGCGGCGCGCGCTGTACCGGTACTGGTATCGGTGCCGCGTCGTCGCGTACGTCGCCCGGGGCCTCGGGCTCGTCGGACCGCACCGGCAGAAGCGTGTGCGAGGGCGGTTCGAGTCCGGAGACGGGCCTCGCCGACGTGGTGAGCGCGTTCCTGACGAGCCCGCCCGGCGCTCCGTCGAGGACGGCGTGGGACAGGGGCCCGGTGAAGGAGGGGTTCTGCCAGGTGCTCAGCCGCCCGCCGAACCCGGAGTCCGCGACACCGGTCCGCCCGACAGCGGCCCGCTGGATCGGCGGCAACCCCACCCAGCCGGCCACCGAGGCCGACCTGGCCCCCATGGCCGTAGGAGATGCACCCGCACCCGCACCCGTACGAGAGGAACTACCGCCCCCGGAAGCCGAGTTCGCCCCGGCAACCGGATCCGCCGAAGCCGAAGCCGAAGCCGCAGAAGCCGCAGAAGCCGCCGACGTAACCGAACCGCTGCCCCTCAGCCGGTCGAAGAACCCCACACCTCAGCCCTCCGCCCCGCCCCGCGTCACCAGGGACGCGATCTGTTCCGTGTAGCGCCGGCGGTCCTGGTGTTCGAGATCCAGGATCTCCTCCAGGCTCCAGTGGAAGTGGTAGGCGACGTACGCGATCTCCTCGTGCAGCCGGTCGGTCGCGTACGTCACGATTCCCCCAGGCGGCTCCCGCCGAGTTCGACCTCGAAGGGTTCCGAGCAGTGGGGGCACTCCACGGCGGCGCGGGTGTGGCCCTCGGCGTTGACCTGGCGGTAGAAGTCCTGGAGGAACGCGAGGTCGGAGGCGAACATGTTCTCCACCACCCCGTCGTGCACCGAGGGAAGCGTGCCCAGGCTGGTGATGACCCGGCCCAGCAGGACCACCGACAGATACGCCGGGTTCTCCTGGACGCGGACGTCCCGCAGCGGGATCAGCTCGTCCCGGGCCGTGGCGAGGCGCATCACGCCGTCCCGGTGGACCGTGCCCGACGCGTCGACGTACCCCCGCGGCAGCTCGAAGGGGAACTCCGTCCGCAGCTGCTGCGGCACCGACACGGGGGCGGGAGCGGGCGCGGGCGCCGGGGCCGGCGCAGCGGTCTGCTCCGGCCCCGCCGTCGGTGGTGCGTCCACGACCGGGCCCGCGCCCGCCCTGGCAGCCGTACGCCGCATTACTCGATGACCAGTTCTTCGAAGACGATGGTCACGGTCTCGGTGAGCGCGGAGGCCTCGCCGGCCTTCAGGGCGCTGGCGTCGATCTTGCTGCACCAGGCGTTGCGCATGTTGTACCGCTTCACCGGATTGTTCTGGTAATCCATCATGATGATGGAGGCGTTCTTGCGGGCCGTGCTCATCTGGCCGGCGATCGAGTCGTTGATCCACGTCGTGAACGCCGGGGACTGGGTCATTCCGCGCACCACGGTGCACTGCCCGTCCTTCTGCACACCCGGCATCAGGCTGACCTCGGGCCTGCCCTGTGCCGAGTTCGACAGGTGCTTGATGACGTCCTGTTCGATGCTGAGTCCGTTGACCTCCGCGAGGTACTCGACCATCACGCCGTCGATCTGCAGACCGAAATTATGTGAGGTAAGGGCGTCACCCGGGCTGAGACTCATCTGTTCTCTGTCCTTCTGAGGGTTCTTGGCAATGGCGTACGAGGAGGCTTGCTAGGGCTGGGGGCGCAGGCGGGCGGCCTACTCCTCCAGCTCACCGCTGCCGCTGGAGAACTGGGCCAGCCGGAAGATCACGAACTCGGCGGGCTTGACGGGGGCGATGCCGATCTCGCAGATGACGCGGCCGACGTCCACCGACTCCGGGGGGTTGGTCTCCTCGTCGCACTTGACGTAGAACGCCTCCTCCGGCCGCTGGCCGAAGAGGGCGCCGCTGCGCCACTCGTTGACGAGGAACGCCGAGACGTTGCGCCGGATCCGGGCCCACAGGTTGTGGTCGTTCGGCTCGAACACCACCCACTGGGTGCCGAGCAGGATCGACTCCTCCAGGTAGTTGAAGTACCGGCGGATGTTGAGGTAGCGCCAGGCCGGGTCGGAGGACATGGTGCGGGCGCCCCAGACGCGGATGCCGCGGCCCGGGAAGGCGCGGATGCAGTTGACGCCGATGGGGTTGAGCAGGTCCTGCTCGCCGCGGGTGATCTGGAGCTCCAGGTCCACCGCTCCCCGTACGACCTCGTTGGCGGGCGCCTTGTGCACACCGCGCTCGAAGTCGTTGCGGGCCCAGATGCCGGAGACGTGGCCGCTCGGCGGGATCACCCGGGACTGGCCGGTCGCCGGGTCGAAGACCTTGACCCAGGGGTAGTACAGGGCCGCGTACTTGGAGTCGTAGCCGGCGGTCTCCTGGCGCCAGACGCGGATCTGACGGGCGTTCAGGCCCGGCGGCGGGTCGATGACGGCGACCCGGTCGCCCATCAGCTCGCAGTGCGCGATGAGGCCGAGCTGGACGGCCTTCACGGCCTCCAGGTCGATCGCGCCGCGCTGGTAGGCGGCCATCAGGTCGGGGACGGCGACCATGGAGATCTCGTCCACGGCCTCCAGACCGCCGAAGCCGGTGCGGTCCGCGGAGTCGCCGAGGTAGTGGGCCGGGCCCGGGTGGGAGTCGCTCGCCTTGGTCGGGGTGACGGGGGCGGGGGCGGCGGGGGCCGCCAGGGCCACGGTCTGGTTGTCGGGGCGCGCGAGCTGCGCGGCGGGCGCCGACTCCTGCACGGTGATGAGCTTGGAGCGCTCCTTCACCTGCGTGACGACGTAGTTGCGGCCGCCCTTCTTGGCGGTCACGTCGAACGTCTCGACGGGCTTGTCGCCCTCCTTGACGATCAGCTTGAAGCGCTCGGCGGGGCCCTCGCCCTCGGCGTCCGCGACCTCGACGCTGAGCGAGCCGCCCGCGACGGCGGTCACGCTGAAGGTGCCGAGCTGCTTCGGCTCGCCCGCGGGGAGCGCGGCCGGGGCGGCGGAGCCGGAGACGGACGCCGGGGCGCCGTTTCCTGTTCCCGCCGCGCCTTCGGCGGTGCCGCCGACGCGGACGACGTACGCGGCGCTGCCGCCGTTGTTGAAGAACCCGTACACCGAGTGCGCGAGGTAGTAACCGTCGGTGAAGTCACCAAAGGCCGCGACGTACTGGGACCAGTTGGTCACCAGGGTCGGCTCGTTCAGCGGCCCGGTCGGCGCGAGCCCGACGAAGGCCGCCACCGATGTGCCCACTCCCTCGATGGGACGCGAGCCGCTGGCCACCTCCTCGACGTATACGCCGGGCGACAGGTAGGACGGCATGCTCTGCTCTCCTCGGGGTACGAGACAGGACGCCTCCCACCCTCACGCGCGAAGCGCGTCCCCCGAAACGTCCTCTGGGGCCTGTTCGAGGGCAGAACTGTTGCCCGGACGGGCAGTCCGTCGCCGGAACCTGCCCACGGAGCCGGGCGCGCTGCCCGTGAGACTGCCCCCAAGGCCCTCCCCGTACACGGCAGTTGCACGTAAGGCTGGTGGACCAGCCGTGGAGGGGAGCGCCGTGCGCGCACAGGAAGAACGCACCGAAAAGGCCGATGGTCGGGACAGCGCCGCCCGGCCCGCGACGGCGCGCACGACCGCCGATCGGCTCCTGGTGCTTCAGCGCGCCGCGGGCAACGCGGCCGTCGCACGGGCCGTCGGGCAGCAGCGCCACGAGCACGACGCGAACTGCGGCCACGGCCCGTCGGTCCAGCGCTCCGCGGTGCACCAGGTGCTGCGTTCCTCCGGCCAGCCGCTGGACACACCGCTGAGGACCGAGATGGAGAGCCGCTTCGGCGGCGTCGACTTCAGCGGCGTACGCGTCCACACTGACCCGGTCGCACAGCGGTCCGCCACGGAGATCGGCGCGAGGGCGTACACCTCCGGCAGCCATGTGGTGCTCGGCCCGGGCGGCAAGGACAAGCTCACCCTCGCCCACGAACTGAAGCACGTCCTCCAGCAGAGTCAGGGGTCCGTCCCCGGCACCGACAACGGCAGCGGGCTGCGGGTCAGCAGCCCCGGCGACCACGCGGAGCAGGAGGCGGAGGCCACTGCCCGGCAGGTGATGTCGGCCCCCGTGCAGCGCATGGCCGCGGACGAGCCTTCGGCCGGCGCCTCGGAACCGTTCGTCGGTGACGGCGTGCAGCGGGCCTACGTCGGCTATCCCTACGTGCAGTACGGCGGTCTCTACCAGGGCGCGGGGACCTTCATGAGGGCGGAACTGCACCCGGGACAGATCTCCAAGGGATCGTCCCCGAAGGTGAAGCCCTCATGGTGGCCGACGGGCAGCGGCGCCACCGCGAAGTGGTTCTCCAAGAACATGGTCCAGGGCCACCTGCTCAACGAGATCGTCGGCGGTCCCGGAAACACCATGAGCAACCTCACCCCGCTGACCAAGTCCGGCAACTCCCGCCACCACTCCATGGCCGAGTACAACGTGAAGAAGGAAATCCGCAACGGCAACATCGTCGAGTACGAGGTGCAGGCGCACTACGGCAACGTGTCCGGAGCGGCACTCGGCGCGACCGGTTCCGTCGCGGCGGACATCGACGCCTACTACTCGACGAAGATCCCGGAGCGACTGACGGCGGAAGCCACCGTGTACGACTCGCAGGGCAATTTCCTCTACGGGGAATCCTGGGTCGTCCACAACGAGAAGTACTGATCGCCGACGTGAGCCTGTGGACTTCCCTGGAACCCGCGTCCGCGACTGTGGACCCCGGTGGCAGTACGACCGTACGGCTGCGTCTCCGCAACACCGGTGACGTCGTCGACGAGTACCGCTTCGAGCCCGTCGGCGACCTCGCGCCCTGGACCGTCGTGGAGCCGCAGACGTTGCGGCTGTATCCGGGGACGACGGGGACGGTGGAGCTGTCGTTCGCGCCGCCGCGTACGCCGGACGCGACGGCCGGGCCGAATCCGTACGGCGTGCGGATCACTCCGACCGAGCATCCGGAGGCGGTCACCGTTCCCGAGGGGAACCTGACGATCACTCCCTTCACGGAGGTACGGGCCGAGTTGGTGCCGCCGACGGTGAAGGGGCGTTTCCGCGGGCGGCCCAAGCTGGCCGTCGACAACCTCGGGAACACGAAGCTCACCGCCTCGGTGAGCGGGAGCGACAACGGCGATCAGTTGTCGTACGACCTTCATCCGAGCAATGTGCAGATCGAGCCCGGTCGTGCCGCCTTCGTGAAGGCGACGCTCAAGCCCCGGCAGATCATCTGGTTCGGGTCGAAGGAGGAGCGGCCGTACAAGTTCGCCGTGCAGCGGTCGGGGGTGGCGCCGCTGGATGTCGAGGGGACGTATGTGCAGCGCGGGTTCCTGCCGCGCTGGCTGGCGACCTTCCTGGGTGTGTTCATGGCGCTGGCGATCACCTTCGTGATGCTGTGGATCGCGTACAAGCCCCAGGTCCGCAGCGAGGCCAAGGAACTCCAGGAAGCCGGTGTCAGCACGCTGGCGCCCAGCCCCTCGGAGAAACCGGTGGCGCCCTCTGCGCCGCCTTCGGCCTCGGAACCGGTCGCGTCCGCCCCGGCGGACAACGGCGGAGGTGGAGGCGGGGACGTGCCCGCGCCCGAGCAGACCAAGGAGAAGCCCAAGAGCCTGCTGCCCGCGAACAACGTCGTCCTGAAGAACCTGTCCACCAAGCTGTGTGCCGACATCCCCGGCGAGGGCGTGGGCAAGAGGGACGGCCGGGTCCAGCAGTTCGCCTGCGATCCGACCGCCGCCGACAACCAGCTCTGGAACCTGGAGGTGAAGGTCGGGAAGGGCGGCCCCGGCGGTACGGATCTCTTCCAGATCCGCAACGTCAAGGACAAGTTGTGCATGGATCTGCCGAACTACGGGGCGGTTCCCATCAGGACGAAAGTCACGGAGTTCACCTGCGACGGCACGACCAGCGACAACCAGTTGTGGTGGCTTGCGAAGCAGGAGAGCGGTGCCTACTGGATCCGCAACTTCAAGAGCGACAACAAGTGTCTCGAAATCGCGGGCAGCGACGACGTTCGCAACGAAGTAACCCTGATGATCTTCAACTGCACCGTCACCGATGACCAGGAGTGGCAGATCATCCAACCCGATGAGGACTGATCGTGAGCCTTTGGACCTCCCTGGAGCCCGCGTCCGCGACCGTGGACCCGGGTGGCAGTACGACTGTGCGGTTGCGTCTGCGCAACACCGGTGACGTGGTCGACGAGTACCGCTTCGAGGCGGTCGGTGATGTCGCGCCCTGGACCGTCGTGGAGCCGCAGACGTTGCGGCTGTATCCGGGGACGACGGGGACGGTGGAGTTGACGTTCGCGCCGCCGCGTACGCCGGACGCGACGGCGGGCCCGAATCCCTTCGCGGTGCGGATCACCCCGACCGAGCATCCGGAGGCGGTCACCGTTCCCGAGGGGAACCTGACCATCACCCCCTTCACGGAGGTGCGGGCCGAGCTCGTTCCGCCCACCGTCAAGGGGCGTTTCCGGGGGCGGCCCAAGCTGGCCGTCGACAACCTGGGCAACACGAAGCTCACCGCCTCGGTGAGCGGGAGCGACAACGGCGATCAGTTGTCGTACGACCTCCACCCGAGCAATGTGCAGATCGAGCCCGGTCGTGCCGCCTTCGTGAAGGCGACGTTGAAGCCGCAGCAGATCATCTGGTTCGGGTCGAAGGAGGAGCGGCCGTACAAGTTCGCCGTGCAGCGGTCGGGGGTGGCGCCCCTCGATGTCGAGGGGACCTATGTGCAGCGCGGGTTTCTGCCGCGCTGGCTGGCGACCTTCCTGGGTGTGTTCATGGCGCTGGCGATCACCTTCGTGATGCTGTGGATCGCCTACAAGCCCCAGGTCCGCAGCGAGGCCAAGGAGAGGCTCGACGAGGCCGGTGTCAGCACGCTGGCGCCCAGTGCCTCGGCGACACCGCCTCCCCCGCCCACTCCCACCGCGCCCGCCTCGACACCCCCGCCCGCGGCGCAGTCACCGGCCGCCGGTGGGGGCGGCGGTGGCGGGGGAGGCGGTTCCGAGGAGGAGGAGAAGAAGAAGGCTCCGGAGAAGACCGCGGCCACCGCCGTCCAGGCACTGGCCGCGGACGACCCGGGCGGGCGGCACATCTGCTACCGGGCCTTCGTGACGGGCAAGGGCTGGACGGACGCGGTGTGCGACGGTCAGACTGCCGGCACGGAGGGCGAGGGCAAGCCGATCAAGGCCCTCAACGTCGCGGTGTCAGGCGCCAAGCGCACGGGCAGCGCCGCTTTCGTCCACTTCCCGGAGTCGACCGACGGCAAGGGCCACTACAACGGGAAGCCGTGGTCGTTCGCGCCCGACGGCATCGACAACTACTTCGGCAGCACCAAGCAGGACGCCCCGAACATGCTGGGCTTCACCATCAACGTCGACGACGGCGGCGGCTCCGTCTGCCAGACCGTCCACATCCGCAACCAGGGCTGGCTCGGGATGGGTTGCGACAAGCCCGGCGAAGGGGAGGGGTTCGTCTTCGGCGGCACCCTCAACAACGATCTGTGGCTCGAAGCCGTGAAGTTCACCGTCTGAGGGTGACCCGCACCGGCCCCGGGAGGGGGCGTGGCCATCGCCCCGGGAGGGGCGTCGCCACCTACCAGCCGCCCTCTCCCGGCACCAGCCTGCCCGCCTTGCGGTACTCCCGCCGGGCGCCCTCCAGCAGGTCGTCCGTCGTGACCGGCCCGCCGCGCCCCGCCGCGGTGTAGGCGGCCGTGACGACCGCGCTGCGGATCGAACCGCCCGCCATCTCGAAGTCGCGGGCGACCGCCGCCGGTTCGATGTCCTCGGTGCACGGGACGTGGGCGAGGCTGTGCCGCCACAGGGCCCGGCGCTGCTCGGCGTCCGGGAACGGGAAGTCGACCACCAGGTCGAGCCGCCGGGTGAACGCCTCGTCGATGTTGGCCCGCAGGTTGGTGGTGAGCAGGGCGATGCCGTCGAAGGACTCCAGGCGCTGGAGGAGATACGCGCTCTCCATGTTGGCGTGCTTGTCGTGGGAGTCCTTGACCTCGGAGC
Organism: Streptomyces sp. ActVer; assembly: GCF_027270795.1. Lineage (NCBI taxonomy): Bacteria > Bacillati > Actinomycetota > Actinomycetes > Kitasatosporales > Streptomycetaceae > Streptomyces > Streptomyces sp. ActVer. Next base: position 58,646 of record NZ_JAPWHT010000004.1, on the reverse strand, counting down.
GCTTGCCGAACACGGCGTCCGCCTCGTCGAAGAGCAGCACGGCGTCCGTGCGGTCGGCCTCCGTGAAGATCCGTTCGAGGTTCTTCTCGGTCTCGCCCACGTACTTGTCGACGATCGAGGAGAGCTGGACGACGTAGAGGTCCAGGCCGAGTTCGGCGGCGACGACCTCGGCGGACAGTGTCTTGCCGGTGCCGGACTCGCCCGCGAAGAGCCCGAGGACACCGTGGCCCCGGCCGCCTCCGGCGCTGAGCCGCCAGTCGCCGAGGACCTGGTCGCGGTGGCGGGCGCGCAGGGCGAGTTCGTGCAGCTGGGCGAGGGGTCTGTCCGGCAGGACGAGGTCGTCCCAGCCGACGTCGGGCCGGATCCGGCGGGCGTGCCGTTCGAGCCCGGACGCGGACTGCTGCCGCGCGGCCAGCCGCAGATGGGCGGCGGTCACCGGGGTGCCGTCGAACATCGCGAGGTCCCGGGCCGCGCGGGCCGCCCGCTCGATACGGTCCCCGCCGAGCCGGTACGGGGCGACGGTGGCGGCCAGGTCGAAACCCGGACCGTCCGCCCCGGCGCCGAGCGCGGCCGACCAGGTGTCCACGGCCCCCGCGTGCGGCCGGGGCGCGTCGAGGACCAGCGGATCGCGGTCGCACCACTGGGGGTCGTACGGCCCGGCCCCGACGAGCACCACGGGTACGCCGGCCTCCGTCATGGCCCGCAGCAACGGGCCCGGCTTCTCCGGCAGTGGTGACACGACGATCGCCCGGTCGCGCAGCCGCGCTTCGCGGAGCACCCGGGGGAGGACGTCGGAGAGGAGTTCGGGGAGCGGCTCCCCGGCCGCTGCGGGCGTGAAGTGCATGGCCCCGACACCCGCGGCGCGCAGGGCGGCCGCGGCGCACACGAGTCCGTCGCCCTCGCGGTGCTCGCGGAGATAGACGGTGCGGGGGCCGACGGCCAGCCGCGCGGCCAGCCTGGCGGTGAACTCGTCGTGCGAGGCCGAGGGCAGGGGCAGAGGTACGGACGAGAGGGAGTCGAGCGGGTGGACGCTGCCGGCGAGTGCGGCGTCCGGGGTGTCGTCGCCGAGCAGATGGGCGACGAGCCGGTCCGGTACGCACAACGAACGGCTGAGGAAGGGGCGTTCGGGTTCCTCGACGGCCAGCAGCCCGAGCGCGGACAGCGGCGCCGAGGGATGGAACCGGGCCCGCGCCTCGGCGAGGTGCACGGGCAGCCCGCACAGGTCGAGCGCCAGCCCGGCGGTGGCCCGGCGCCTGCTGACGTCGTCGTTGAGGTACCCGTACAGCGACTCGAAGGAGCGGTCCAGGTCGGGCGCGAGGGCGATGAGCAGGATCCGGGTGTCCAGCTCGGTCAGCCCGAGACGCACCGCGAGCCGCTCCAGCCGGGTGGCCGGGGCGGACTCCGTGCCTTCGGCACCTGCCGTGTCCTCGAAGCCGGTCGCGTTCTCGAACACATCGGTGTACGACACGGCCGTGGGCCCCAGCAGATGCCGTACGGCCTCGTCGGAGAGGTACAGCCCGCGCAGCGGATCGTCCGCCGTGGGGTCGACGGCGCTGCGGCTCGCGACCAACTCGGCGACCCGTTCACGCAGTTGGGCGAGGCGGACGAGAAGCGCGCCGGACGTGGGAGAGGCGGCGGAGGCGTACGTCTTCACTGCTGCGGTTCTCCGGTGTCCGACGCGGTTGCGGGCTGCCGTGCCCGGTGGGTGCGCTCCTGCGAGCCGTCCAGCGTGCCGTCCATGCCACGTACGCGGACCACGCCCTCCGTGACCGGGGGACCGACGTCGTACTCGGGGAAGGCCGGGAAGGGCGCGGTGACCACGAGGTCGAGGGACGGTTTGAGTTCGCCGCCGAGGGCCGACCAGATCTCGGCGAGGGACCGGGACTCGGTGTGCAGCCCCGCCACCGTGAGCGGGACGGTAAGGCCCAACGCGCCGAGCGCGCCCGGGAGTTCGTCGGCGGACAGGAGTTCGTGCGGCAGCATCGTGGTCAGTACCGCGGAGAGCAGCCGGTGTTCGTCCTGGGGCTGTTTGGTCCAGGCGGTGACCAGGTACGACAGCCGGAACCAGCGGGGCGGCTGGCGGCGGCGCACGATCACGTCGCGTTCGTCGCGGACGGAGACCTGGCCGCGCTGGCGCCGGGAGACGTCCTCCCGGATGTCGTACAAGTAGGCGTTGACGGCGGGCGCGTTGCGCCGGGCCGCCCAGTCGCGGGTCGGGGCCTCGAAGGCGATCTCGATGCCGGAACCGGCGAGCGCGCCGCCCCCGAGCAGCCGCTTGAGGACCTCGTCCACCTCGTGGATCACCGTCGTGCTCCTGCCCTGCCGTGCCTGTGCCGTGTCGCCGCCGGAAGTCGGAAGCCGGAGGCCCGACCGGCCCGTGCCGACACCGGTACCGCTGTCGTGACCGATCGTGCCCTACCGATCGTGCCTGCGGAGCCCGAGGCTCCGCAGGCACGCCGGGGACGGCCACCGGGCAGACAGGATTGCCCAACTGTCCACATTCGATTGCCCGTTCGGTCAGATGTAGCCTTCCCGAAGGGCATGGGCCACGGCGTGCGCCCGGTTGCGCAGATGCAGCCGGGTGGTGAGCCCATGCATCACGTTCTTGACGGTCCGTTCGGAGTAGGACAGCTTGCTGGCGATCTCTCCGGTGTCGAGCCCCTCGGCGACCAGCCTCAGTACGTCCACCTCGCGCGGTGCGAGTCCCGAAGCGGGAGCGCCGGGATGGCCGGTCGCGGTGCGGTGCAGCGACCTCACCTGGCTGATCAGCCGGCCGAGCAGATCGGCGGGCAGATCGCCGTCGCCGCGGGAGGCCGCGAGGACGGCCTGCACGAGCCGGTGCGCGGTGGCCTCGTGGCGCCACACGATGGCCCCGGCGCCGGAGTCGATGGCGTCGAGGAGTTCGCTCTCGCGGATCGCACTCACCACGAGGACGGCACGGGCGCCCTCGCTGCGCACGAGTCTGCGCAGCCGGGAGAGGGTGGCCTCGTCCAGTGTGTCGTTGACCAGCAGGGCGATGGTGTCCGGCCCGGTCTCGGTCTCCTCACGGAGGTCGATCACCGGGTGCTGCCGAAGCTGGCCGAGCACTCCCTCCCGGGAGATCGGGTCCCACGCGTGCACCGACACCGGTATGCGGGGCTCGGATCCGTCCGTGCCGGGAGCCGTGGTCCCGAATGAGCTGCGCAACCGAATCTCCCATGTCCACGGGCCCGTCACCTCTGTGGCGACCGTGACAGGCGTGCGCACACCACACTTCTGTGGCCCGTGTGGCCGGCGCAATCGTGGAGCACCACGAGACACACCACGAGATCGGCGGCACCGCGTTCTCGGCCCGTGGGTCATGTCACGCAACGAGGTTCCCGCTCCACCCCGTCCCACACAGCGGAACGCACCACGGCCACGAGGGAGGCAGGGATGTCCGTAGCGTTGTTCGAGCGCCGGGAGGAGCTGGAGCTGGTGGCCGCCGAGGCCGAGCGGGCCCGGGCCGGATCCGGCCGTCTCGTCCTGCTGCGCGGCGCCACCGGCACCGGCCGCACCGCACTCCTGGAGGCCGCCGCCGAGCAGGCGGAGGCAGCCGGAATGCGCGTCCTGCGGGCCCGCTGCTCGCCGGACCAGACCTCCGTGCCGTTCGACACCGTCTTCCAGCTCCTCGCGCACGGACCCGGGTTCGACTCGGCCGCGGGGGAGGAGCCGGACCCGCCCGGCACCCCGCCCCACCGGGGCAGGCCCGCACGGCTGTGGCGTCTGCTGCGCTCGTACGCGGATGACGCGCCTCTCCTCTTGGCCGTGGACGACGTGCACCTCGCCGACGAGTCCTCGCGCCGCTGGCTGGTCGATGCCGTGCGGCGGATCGACCAGTTACCCGTGCTGATGGTGGTGACCGAACGCAGCCAGTACGACATCGATCCGCCGGCCGACGGGCTGGTGCACACGCTCTCCCCCGCCCTCGTCCGCACCCGCACGCTGGCCCCGCTGAGCGCCGGCTCCGCGGCGGAGCTGGTCCGTTCGGCCCTCGGCCGTCCCGCCCCGGCCGAGTGGGTGGACGACTGCGTACGGGCGGGCGCGGGCAGTCCGCTGCTCCTGCGCGCCCTGCTGGACGACGTCGTGAGTACTGCCCCGGAGGACACCCCGGCGGTCCTTCCGGACAACTGCGCGGCGCTCTACCCCGGTTCCTACGCGGCCGCCGTGTCCTGGTGGCTCGACAGCGCCGGGCCCACGACCACCGAGGTCGCCCGCGCGCTCGCCGCTCTGGACGACGACGAGGAGGGCGACGAGAAGGACGGGAACGGGGACGGGGACGGCGAGAGCGGCCGGGGCGGACACGGGGACGCCGACGCCGGGTTGCTCGCCAGGACGGCGGGCGCCGACCCCGCCCGCGTACCGGGCTGGCTCACCGCGATGACCGGCCTCGGGCTGCTGCGCTCCGGCCCCTCCGGACGGCCCCGCTACGCCCATCCGCTGCTGCGGGACGCGGTGCTGAGCAGTTGGTCGGGCGCACTGCGGCAGGCGGCGCACCACCGGGCGGCCGAGGCGATGCTGCGCCGTGGTGACAGCGCCGAGGCGGTGGCCGGGCAGCTGCTGCGGTCCGCCCCGGTCGGCGAGGCGTGGGCGACGGGTGTCCTGCTGGACGCCGCGGACCTGGCCGTCCGGGACGACCGCAGCGACGATGCCCTGGTGTTCCTGCGCCGCGCCCTCGACGAGCCGATGCCGGACGCCCGCCGGAGCGTGGTCCTCACCGAACTGGGCTCGCTGGAGTACGCCACCGTACGGTCGACGGCCGGGATACCGCGGCTCGCCGAGGCGATGCGGCTGCCGGGTCTGCCGCGCGACCGGGTGCGCGCGGCGGTCGCGCTGGGCACGGCGCTGGCCCGGCGGGGCGAGGCGCGCACCGCGATCGACGTGCTGCGCGGCCTGGAGGACGAGCATCTGACCGGCCATCCGGACCTGGTCCGCACCGTACAGACCGCCTCGGCGCTGCTGTCCGACCACGACCCGGGGACACGGCGGGAGGTGTACCGCTGGCTGCGGGAGACCGCCGAACGCTCGCCGCAGCTCGTCGGCACGGCCGGGCAGGCGCTGCTCGTACGCTACGAGTCGACGGCCGGTCTGACCTCGGCGGCGTCGGCGATGCGCCGGATCCGCGCCCTGCTGGCGCAGCCGGCCGACCCGCTCGCGGAGGGGTTCCTGCTGGGCACGGCCGCCGCGGTCGCCCAGTGGGCCGACCAGCTCGACGAGGCCGGACGGCTCGTACGACGCGGCCTGGCCGGGCAGCGCCCGTCGCTGCTGCACCCGATGCACCTGGCGCTGCTGAACGTACAGGTCGACATCGCCGCCGCCCGTGGCGCGTACGCCGAACTGCTCGCCGACCCGGAGGCGTTGAGCCCCGTCGCGGGCCGGCCGGACCCTGCCAACGCGCAGGCCCACGCGCTGATCGCGCTCGTCGAGACGGGCCGTACGGAGGAGGCCACCCGGCTCGCGGACGGCTTCGGCCTCCAGAACCCGCACGACACCTGGGAGTTGAACCGCTTCCTCTACGCGCGCGGTGTCCTGCGCGCGGCCACCGGCGATCCGGCGGGCGCGCTCGGCGACTTCCTGGAGTGCGGGCGCCACCAGTCGGCACGGGACGTGGCGAGCCCGGTCGTCACCCCTTGGCGGACCGCGTCGGCGGAGTGCCACCTCGCGCTCGGCCGGCCCCGCCAGGCGCTGGCCCTGGCCGAGGAGGAACTCCGCCTCGCCACGGTGTGGAACACGCCCCGTGTCCTGGGCCGGGCCCTGCGCGTCCTGGGCACGGCGACCGGCGGCCGCCGAGGCCTCGATCTGACGGACCGGGCGGTACGGGTCCTGCGGCAGGGGGCCGGCGGGGCGTCGGCCGGAACACCCGAGGCGACACCACCCGAGGCGTCCCTCGACGCGGCCTCCGACGGCGGCGGGTCCGCGACCCCGGCCGGGGAGCCGGTCGAAACGGAGTTGATCCCGGCGCTGATCGCACAGGGGCGCCTGCTCACCGCCACCGGGGATCGGGCACGGGCCCGCGAGTCACTCCGGGAGGCTGCCGAACGCGCCGAACGGCTGGGCGCGGTCCGGATGCGGGCGACGGCGGAAGTGGCCCTGCGCGAGGGCGGCGCCCGCCGCGCGGCGACGGCACGGACGGGGTCCGGTTCGCTCACCGCCAGCGAGCGCCGGATCGCGGAGCTCGCCGCGCAGAGCCGCACGAACATGGAGATAGCGGAGCTGCTGCACCTGGCCCGGCGTACCGTCGAGACTCATCTGACCAGTGCCTACCGCAAGTTGGGCATCCGCCGCAGAGCGGAACTCGGCGCCGCGCTCACGGACGCCGGGTCCCGCTCAGGTCCGCCCGAAGACACTCGGGCATAGGCAGTACGTGCCCTACTTGGTCGTGCGGTAGGCCCCGTAGACCGTCTGCTTCAGGGTGTTGCCGTCGGCGTCGGTGAGGGTGGCGCGCAGCGAGACCGTGCCGGGCTTGGCCGGGCTGCGCAGCTTGAGGAACTTGCCGTCCACGGCACTGGCCTTCTTCCAGGTCCTGCCTCCGTCGTAGGAGACGGCGAAGGCGAGCTTGCGCAGCGAGGCGACCTCGGTGGCCGCGCCCTGGAGGGTGAAGGGCACGGTGAGAGTCGTCCTGGCCTTGGCGGTACTGGCCAGCGACAGCTTCGGGGTGAAGCGGACGACCGTCAGCGGCAGCCGCTCGGGCGCCTCACCGGCGACGTGCGCCGAGGCGAAGGTCCAGGTCGCGGCGACCCGGGTGCTGACGGCGGACTGCGCCGGGGAGCGGGAGACGTCCACGTCGAGCCTGTAGCTGCGCCGGCCGGCGGGGACCGTGTGGGACTCACCGTCCAGCGGCTCGTCCACCGTGAAGATCTCCTCGCCGTCGGCGTGGAGCGAGCTCCTGGCCTTCGTGTAGGCGGAGTTGCCCACGTTGCCGCCGCCGTCGGAGAACAGCGGCAGGTACGCCGAGAAGGTGTCGCCGGAGCGGATCGCGCCCGGCCGGTCGAAGCCGTGCGCGAGCGGACCCGAGGGGAGGGACGGGCCGAAGACGCCGACGTTGAAGCGCTGGGTGTAGTCCCTGCCCGCCGCGTACGCCCTGGGCGCGCCGACCTGGGCGTTCTCCCACGTCGGATCGCCCTCCACGTCGGGGGCGCCGAGCTGGCTGACCTGGTAGAACCACTTGATGCCGTTGGGCAGTACGTAGTCGGTGCCGGTCAGCGGCAGACGGCCCGGCGTCTGGAAGAGGTTGAAGTAGCCGCCGGGCATCAGCGGCGCGGCCCAGACGGTCGCCGTCTTGCCCTTGACCGGCGTCCCGACGACGATCTTGACCTTGGTGAGCTGCGAGCGCCTGACGTTCTTGGTGAAGCCGGACAGGTCGCCCGTACGGTTCCAGGCCAGCCGGTAGTTGACGGCCTTGTGGGTCCAGATTCCGTGGTACATCGCGGACGCCTCGGCGGCCGGCACCGGGGCGCCGAGCTGTCCGACACGCATGCTGCCGAAGGAGGGGGCGTCGTACAGAGACGTGTACGGCTTGTTGTTGACGTCGACGTGGAAGAAGAACATCGCGCCCGCGGGCTTGGCCGCGCCGTCCGGCACGGTGACCTTGACGGGTTTCGTCTTCCGGGCGTCCATGACCAGGGTCGTGTCCTTGGTCAGCGCGAACTTCGGGTACAGCAGCACGGACCGTCCGGAGTTGCCGGTGAAGAACCTTCCTTCCAGGGCGTAACGGCCCTTCGGCAGACGGATGGTGACCTCGCCGTCCTTCTTGTCGGCGACCTCCGTCCAGATGTCGTTGTCCAGGCCGTAGATACCCGTCTCGGCGTCGTCGGGGACCTTGCCCTCGAGGTCGAGGTGCTTGATGGTCAGGTCGTACGACTCGACCTCGCGGACGACGCCGAGGGAGGTGCGCGCGGTGGTGGTGCCGTCAGCGGTGGTGGCGGTCACCGAGCCGCCGAAGCTGCCGTCGGCCGCTCCCGCACGCGTGTCGGCGGTCACGGTGGCGGTCGCCTCCCCGCCCGCCGGGACGGTGAGTTGCTGCGGCGAGACGGTGAACAGGCCCTCGGCCGTGGGCTTTCCGTCGTCGCCGTAGGCCTCGGTGGCCAGGTCGAGGGTGACCGGCCCGGTACCCGCGTTGCGGTACGTGACGTCCTTGGTGACCGGCTGGTCGTCGGTGTGGGGGAATTCCTGTGTCCCGAAGTCCAGCGAGGTCGGGCTGCTGGTGAGCTGCTGGGTGATCGCCCCGGCGACGTCCACCCGGCCGGTGCCCTGCGTGTACGCGGAGGTGGCGGCGGCCGGCTTCGCGGAGGCGGTGAGGGCGGCCTTGATCCGCGAGCCGGTCCAGTCCGGGTGCTGCTGGGCCAGGATCGCGGCGGCGCCCGCCACATGCGGGGTCGCCATCGACGTACCGCTCATGGAGACATAGCCGTCGGCGGCGGGGTCGCCCATGAAGCCCTCGGCGGCCTTGGCGGCGACGATGTCCACGCCCGGCGCGGTGAGGTCGGGCTTGAGGGAGCCGTCGGCCGTGGGACCGCGGCTGGAGAACTCGGCGATGGCGTCCTGCCGGTCGACCGCGCCGACGGTGAGCGCGGCGGCGGCGCTGCCGGGCGTGCCGATGGTGCCTTCCTTGGGACCATCGTTGCCGGCGGCTATCACGAACAGGGCGCCGGAACTGGCCGACAGGTCGTTGACGGCCTGTTCCACGGGGTCGATACCGGGCCTGTCCTCGCCGCCCAGGCTCATGTTGACGACCTCGGCGCCCTGCGCGACGGCCCACTGCATACCGGCGATGACACCGGAGTCGTCGCCCGAGCCCTCGTCGTCGAGCACCTTGCCGACCAGGAGCCGGGCGCCGGGCGCGACACCCGCGTACTTGGTGCCCGCGGGAGACGCGGCCCCGGAGCCCACGATCGTCGAGGCCACGTGCGTGCCGTGGCCCGCGCGGTCGACGGTGTCCGCGGCGGCGGAGAAGTTCTTCTCCGCGTCGATACGGTCCTTCAGGTCCGGATGCGTGGCGTCGATGCCGGTGTCGAGGACGGCGACCTTGACGCCCTTGCCGTCGTACCCCGCCGAGTGGGCCGCGGGCGCGCCGATCTGCGGCACGCTCCGGTCCAGGCTCGCCTTCACCTTCCCGTCCAGCCAGATCTTCCTGACCTTCGCGGAGCCGGTGCCGCTGGTGAGCGTCTTCCACAGGGCGGAGCCCTCGGACTTACGGGCGCGTACGGCGTCACCGTTGATGCTCGGCAGGTCCCGGCGGACGGTCGCGCCCGAACTCCGGAACGTACCGGCCGACAGGGACGTGCCCTTGTCGTACGTGACGATCAGCGGTACGTCGGAGCGGCGGGCGTCGTCGTAGTGCCCGCCGACCAGCCGCTTCACGTCGAACAGCCGGCGGTCGACCGTGCCGTTCGCGATCAGCGGCTCGGCGTCGCGCGGCACGACATACGCGTGACCGGCGGCCTGCTGGACGCGGAAGCCGATCCCCTTGCGGCCCTCGGCGGCCACCACACCGGTGACCTTGCCCTTGGCGTCCAGGGCCACCTTGTCGCCGGTCACGAGCGTGACCGTCCTGGCGGCGGCGGGGAGGGGGCTTTCGACGGGGGCGGCCTGGGCGCCGCCGGACGTGCTCACCAGCAGTCCGGCGCCGAGCGCCGCCGTGAGAGCGGCGGCCAGCGGGACCGTCACGACCGCTCGTTTCCTGTGCTTGTGCGACTTCAACTCGGGCCTTTCGACATGGTTCATGGCGATGTGTTCGCCGGCTCGGGGCAGCGTCAGGGCGCGGCGGAGCGACACTGTGGCCGCTCGGCCGCGTACTGGGAAAAGGACAGAAAGGAGAACTGCGAAGAGAACTGCGAGAGGGACTGCGAGGGGGTCGGGCCGGACGAGGCGCCCGGCCGGACGGCGGCGCTCGGTCAGACGAGGCGCTTGCGGCCCCAGAGGATGACGAAGGCCGCGATGCCGGCGGTCAGGGCCAGCAGGATCGAGGCGCCGAGCCACTGCATGGAGGACATCTGGGAGATCGGGATGTACTCGACGTTCCAGCCGACGACCTGTGCCTTCTCCAGGCAGGCGTTGGCGGCCTTCTCCGTCGGCTCGTTGCAGCTGCCGTAGCCGATGAGGTCGCCGGACGCGGTGAGGTAGGACTGGTCCACGGCATAGGCGCCGTCGGGCAGCTTCGGGAAGTTGTCTCCCCCGACACCGTTGGTCGTGACGGTGATGACGTCCCCGAGGGACATCCGGAAGTGCGACCACACCATCTGCACGACGACGGCGAAGCCGAAGGTGACGACGATGGACAGCAGGGTCCGGCGCAGCAGCATGCCGATCGCGATGCCGCCGACGACGGTGAACAGGGTGAGCGCCACGGGCACGGGTCCACTGCTGTCGAAGGCGTTTCCGTCGGACCAGTCCAGCGCGTACTGCGACGACTTGACCGGCGACCACCACCAGGTGAACACGGCGGAGGCCGCCGCGGTGGACACCGCGACCACGAGTGCGGTCACCCCGAGCTTGGTGGCGAGCCAGCGGACGCGGCTGGTGGACTGCGCGTTGACCAGCTTGGCGGTGCCGCCCTCCAGGTCCCCGGCGAGCAGCGGCGCGCCCAGGAAGACACCGATCAGGATGGGCGCGTAGCCGAGCAGTTGGCCGGCCATGCTGAGCGGCCTCCGGTTGAACTTCTCCTCCCAGCCGGACTTCAGGTCCGGCCAGCCGTAGCCGTCGAGGTACGTCACCATCTGCTGGCGCCCGTAGAGCATCAACGCGACGGTGATCGCGGCGGTGGCCAGCAGGGTCCAGTACGCGGCCCGGTGCTGACGCCAGACGAGCCAGTTCATGCCGCTGAGCCGCAGGCCACGGCCACGGCCCGCCTGGGGGTGGGCGGATTCGGCGGGGGCCGGTCCGCCGGTGCTTCCGGTGCTGGTCATCGTGCTCATGCCGCCACCGCCTGCGGGGCGACGTAGGAGCTGGGACTGATCAGGGGCGGTGCCTCGGGGGAGCGCAGATAGGCGAGCAGGAGTTCCTCCAGGTTCGGGGTGCTCGCCTGCCAGGGGCCGCCGCTGACCGGCCCGTCGGGGCGGACCAGCGCGGTGAACTGCCGTCCGCTGGTACGGGTTTCGACCACCGTGTGGTACGCCAGCTCCGCGGGCGCCCGCCCGTCGGAGTGGACCCCGGTCAACACGGCGTGCGCGGTGCGGAGTTCGTCGACCTCACCGGCGAGCCGCAGCCCTCCTTCGGCGATGACCAACAGGTAGTCGCAGGTGTTCTCCAGCTCGGCGATCATGTGGGTGGACATCAGCACGGTGGTGCCGCGCTCGGCGGCCTCGGCCAGCAGGGTGCTCATCAACTCGTGGCGCACCAGCGGGTCGAGGTCGGACATCGGCTCGTCGAGGAGCAGCAGGTCGGGGCGCTTGCCGAAGGCGACGGCGAACGCCACCCGGGTGCGCTGGCCGCCGGAGAGGGTGCCGATCCTCGCCTCGAACGGCACATTGCCCGCGCGGACGATGTTCTCGGCGGCCCGCTGGTCCCAGCCGGGGTTCAGTTCACGGCCGAACCGCAGGGTCTCGGCGACGGTGAAGCGCTTGAACAGCGGCTTCTCCTGGGCGAGGAACGCCGTACGCCGGCCGGCCTCCGCGGACTCCGGGGCCGCGCCGAACACCCGCAGCGTGCCGGCGGTCGGCTCCAGCAGGTTGGCGGCGATGGACATCAGCGTGGTCTTGCCCGCGCCGTTGGGGCCCACCAGACCGCAGATCCGCCCGGCCGGCAGCCGGAAGGAGCAGTCCCGCAGGGCCCAGCCCCGGCGGTACTTCCTGCCGACCGCGTGGGCCTCTATCGCGGACTCGCCCGCGAGGCCCCCGTATATCTCGTGTCCCCCGTAACCCGTCCCGTTGCTCATCATCCGTGTCCCCCGTGTCCCTTGTGCCCGGCGGTCGCGCTGGTCTCGGCGTACCGCTCCTCCATCACCGACGTGACCAGCGCGGTCACGTCCTCCTGTTCCAGACCCGCTTCGTGGGCCCGGTCCATCCACGCCTCCAGCTCACCCCGCAGCGGTGAGTCCGCCCCCGCCTGAGGACGGGCCAGCGACTGGCGGACGAAGGTGCCCAGGCCCGGCCGAAGTTCGACCAGGCCCTCCCGGTCCAGCTCGCGGTACGCCTTGAGCGTCGTGTTCGGGTTGACCGCGGAGGTCGCCGCGACCTCCTTGGCCGTCGGCAACTGGTCCCCGGGCACCAGTACGCCGAGGCGCAGGGCCTGCTTGGTCTGCTGGACGATCTGCTGATAGGCGGCCACCCCGCTCCGCCTGTCGATCCGGAACTCCAACTTCCATCACCACCCTTTAGCTAATGAACTAGTGGATTGATGATGGAGATGATGGAGTACGGATCGCGTACCTGTCAAAGACCTCTGGTCACCGAACGCCGAAGACCCTCCCGCGAGTTGATCGGCGGAAGGGTCTTGGACGGAGGTCGCGGTTCTGGTCGGCTGTTTGCCGCTTACCCCTTGTCCGGTGCGGAGGGAGTGGCGGACTGCTCGGTCACGAAGGAGCCGAGGCCGGGTTCGGTGTGGATGAGCCCTTCCGTGCGCAAGCCCTTGTGCACCTTCTGCGCGGTCGCTGTGGCGATCCCGAATTCGGCGATGATCTGTTGGACGGACGGCACTCGGGTACGCGGCGGGTAGGTCCCGTCCTCGATCCGGCTCCGGATGACTTCGGCGACCTGTCGCCAGCGAGGGATATCTGGTACGAACTGCATCACTACACCACCATGTCCATACTAAGGACACCAGTGCGATCCCTGATACCCCCTAGTACACCTGCCTCACTATGGGTAAGGTGCGGGCAGAAGACCCCCGCGACGGAAGCAAGCCGTCCGGGGGCGCGGCCACCAGCAATTCCTGAACCGGAGCTGATGACATGACCGACCTTATCCACCGCCTCGCCACCTGGGTGGGCCTCCTGCTCATCCCACGCGGAGCGCATCGAGGGCGGCCGGCCCACCCGGCACCCGCCACCTCCCCGCCACCGCGAGCCGTCGTGCCGCCCCTCCCCGCCCACCGCAGCCCGTACGGCCTGGACACCCCCCTCGACGCCACCGCCACCCAGCCCGTACGCCCCTACCTGACCGCCCACGAGCAGTGGTGGCGGCGCCGCGAACTCGCCCTGGCCACCCTGGGGTTGGACACGCCGGGACCGTACTGGATCCACGGGGTGGAGGTCGCCTGATGGAACCGCAGCCGCTGGAACAGCCGCGCCTGTTGCCCTGGTCGGGGCCCGAGGGCAAGCCCTGCTATCTCATCAGCGACGACCACGGCGGCCCGGTGTCCCGCCTCGCCGACGCCACCGAGTCCATCCAGCTCGGCATGGGTACGGAACTCCTCGCGCACGCCCACGAGATGCTGCCGGACAGTCCGCGGGGCGAACTCCGTTTCCTCGCCGAGCGGTTGAGCGAGGCTCTGCAGGCGGCCCTGCGGGTGGCCGAGAGCCGGGGCCGACGCCTCAGCCGGCTGAACTGAGCGCCGACCACCAGAGGACGCCGACACCCCATGCCCGGGCGGGACATGGGGTGTCGGCCGTGCTGACGTGGTGGGCTACTTCACCGGTTGCGGCTCCGGCTCGTTCTCCGAATCGGCCGCACCCGCCGGGGGTTCGTCGTCGACCGGGGTCTTCACGGAGTCGAGCAGCAACTGGGCCACGTCGACGACCGTGATGGACTCCTTCGCCTTGCCGTCGTTCTTCTTGCCGTTGACCGAGTCGGTCAGCATGACCAGGCAGAACGGGCAGGCGGTGGAGACGATGTCCGGGTTGAGGCTGAGGGCCTCGTCGACGCGCTCGTTGTTGATGCGCTTGCCGATCCGCTCCTCCATCCACATCCGCGCACCACCGGCGCCGCAGCAGAAGCCGCGCTCCTTGTGGCGGTGCATCTCCTGCTGGCGCAGGCCCGGGACGGCCGACATGATCTCGCGCGGAGGCGTGTAGATCTTGTTGTGACGGCCCAGGTAGCAGGGGTCGTGGTAGGTGATGAGGCCCTCGACCGGGGTCACCGGGATCAGCTTGCCCTCGTCGATCAGGTGCTGGAGCAGCTGGGTGTGGTGGATGACCTCGTAGTCGCCGCCGAGCTGCGGGTACTCGTTGCCGAGGGTGTTGAGGCAGTGCGGGCAGGTCGCGACGATCTTCTTCGCGGACTTGGGCTTCTTCGACTCGGCGGTGAAGTTGCCCTCGTCGTCCATCTCCTCGCCGAACGCCATGTTCAGCGCGGAGACGTTCTCCATGCCGAGCTCCTGGAAGAGGGGCTCGTTGCCCAGGCGGCGGGCGGAGTCACCGGTGCACTTCTCGTCGCCGCCCATGATCGCGAACTTGACGCCCGCGATGTGGAGCAGCTCGGCGAAGGCCTTGGTGGTCTTCTTGGCGCGGTCCTCAAGGGCACCCGCACAGCCGACCCAGTACAGGTAGTCGACCTCGGACAGGTCCTCGATGTCCTTGCCGACGACCGGGATCTCGAAGTCGACCTCCTTGGTCCACTCCAGGCGCTGCTTCTTCGCCAGACCCCAGGGGTTGCCCTTCTTCTCCAGGTTCTTGAGCATCGTGCCCGCCTCGGACGGGAACGCGGACTCGATCATCACCTGGTAGCGGCGCATGTCGACGATGTGGTCGACGTGCTCGATGTCGACGGGGCACTGCTCGACACAGGCGCCGCAGGTGGTGCAGGACCACAGGACGTCGGGGTCGATGACGCCGTTCTCTTCGAGGGTCCCGATGAGGGGCCGCTCGGCCTCGGCGAGGGCGGCGGCGGGCACGTCCTTGAGCTGCTCCGCGGACGCCTTCTCGTTGCCCTCCATGTCCTTGCCGCCACCGGCGAGCAGGTAGGGGGCCTTGGCGTGGGCGTGGTCCCGCAGCGACATGATCAGCAGCTTCGGGGAGAGCGGCTTCCCGGTGTTCCAGGCGGGGCACTGGGACTGGCAGCGCCCGCACTCGGTGCACGTGGAGAAGTCGAGGATGCCCTTCCAGGAGAACTGCTCGACCTGGGATACGCCGAAGACGTCGTCGTCGCCCGGGTCGGTGAAGTCGATCGGCTCGCCGCCCGACGTCATCGGCAGCAGGGCGCCCAGCGCGGTGCCGCCCTCGGCGTTCCGCTTGAACCAGATGTTCGGGAAGCCGAGGAAGCGGTGCCAGGCGACACCCATGTTGGTGTTCAGCGCGACGGTGATCATCCAGATCAGCGAGGTGCCGATCTTGATCATCGCGACGAGGTAGATGAGGTTCTGGAGCGCGCCGAGGGAGAGCCCCTTGAAGGCGAGGACCAGGGGGTACGAGGCGAAGTACGCGGCCTCGTAGTGCTCGACGTCGTGGATCGCGCCCTCAAGCCCGCGCAGGGTGTAGATGGCGAGGCCGATGGTGAGGATGACGTACTCGACGAAGTAGGCCTGCCAGGCCTTGGAGCCCGCGAAACGGGACTTGCGGCCGGCCCGGGAGGGCAGGTTCAGCAGCCGGATCGCGATGAGCACGACGATGCCGACGATCGTCATCACGCCGATGAACTCGGTGTACATCTCGAACGGCACGAAGCCGCCGATGACGGGCAGCACCCAGTCCGCCTCGAAGAGCTGGCCGTAGGCCTGCGCGAGGGTCGGCGGCAGCGTCAGGAAGCCGATCGCGACGAACCAGTGGGCGAAGCCGACGATGCCCCAGCGGTTCATCCGGGTGTGACCCAGGAATTCCTTCACCAGGGTGATCGTGCGAGCCTTGGGGTTGTCGGTGCGGCTGCCCGCCGGCACCGGCTGGCCCAGCTTCACGAACCGGTAGATCTGCGCGACGGCTCGGGCGATGAGCGCAACGCCGACCACGGTCAGGACCAGCGACACGATGATCGCGGCGAGTTGCATTTCGGGACTCCTCGGGCCTGCGAGGTTCTCTTCGGGGTGGGTCTCCCGGTTCCCCGAAGATTGATTACTAAGCGGTAACTTATGCAGTCCTCTGAGACTACCCACTCCTGTGTCCGCACTGTAGTCAGGGGTGCGGTGATCTGCGTCGCTGAGGCTTGCCTGAGTGAGTCGTGCCCCTTTAGGGGCGCGGGGCAGTGACACCACGCGGCTCCGCCGCGTGGTGTCACTGCCCCCGCCGCCCCGCAGCCGACAGTCGACCCGCAGGTCAGGGCCTAATTGCGCGTAAGGGTGAGATAAGAGTTGAGCCCCCAAGACTCACCTCTGTTGACCGAGCGGTGAGCGTCGTGCACACTTGAGCCTGTTCCACTCAAGTCATTGCTGGAGGAATTGAAATGGCACGTGCGGTCGGCATCGACCTGGGCACGACTAACTCCGTCGTCAGCGTTCTGGAGGGCGGTGAGCCCACCGTCATCACCAACGCCGAGGGCGCCAGGACCACGCCGTCCGTCGTCGCCTTCGCCAAGAACGGTGAGGTGCTCGTCGGAGAGGTCGCCAAGCGCCAGGCGGTCACGAACGTGGACCGGACCATCCGCTCTGTGAAGCGTCACATGGGCACGGACTGGTCCATCGAGCTCGACGGGAAGAACTTCAACCCGCAGCAGATGAGCGCGTTCATCCTGCAGAAGCTGAAGCGCGACGCCGAGGCGTACCTGGGCGAGAAGGTCGCGGACGCGGTCATCACCGTCCCGGCGTACTTCAACGACTCCGAGCGTCAGGCGACGAAGGAGGCCGGCGAGATCGCGGGCCTGAACGTCCTGCGCATCGTGAACGAGCCCACCGCGGCCGCCCTCGCGTACGGCCTCGACAAGGACGACCAGACGATCCTCGTCTTCGACCTCGGCGGTGGCACCTTCGACGTGTCCCTCCTGGAGATCGGTGACGGCGTCGTCGAGGTGAAGGCCACGAACGGCGACAACCACCTCGGTGGTGACGACTGGGACCAGCGCGTCATGGACTACCTGGTCAAGCAGTTCTCCGCGGGCCACGGCGTGGACCTGGGCAAGGACAAGATGGCCCTCCAGCGCCTCCGCGAGGCCGCCGAGAAGGCCAAGATCGAGCTGTCCTCGTCCACCGAGACCTCGATCAACCTGCCCTACATCACCGCGTCCGCCGAGGGCCCGCTGCACCTGGACGAGAAGCTCACGCGCGCCCAGTTCCAGCAGCTGACGGCCGACCTGCTGGAGCGCTGCAAGACGCCGTTCCACAACGTCATCAAGGACGCGGGCATCCAGCTCAGCGAGATCGACCACGTCGTTCTCGTCGGTGGCTCCACCCGTATGCCCGCCGTCGCCGAGCTCGTCAAGGAGCTGACCGGCGGCCAGGACGCCAACAAGGGTGTGAACCCGGACGAGGTCGTCGCCATCGGCGCCGCCCTCCAGGCCGGTGTCCTCAAGGGTGAGGTCAAGGACGTCCTGCTCCTCGACGTGACCCCGCTGTCCCTCGGTATCGAGACCAAGGGAGGGATCATGACCAAGCTCATCGAGCGCAACACCACGATCCCGACCAAGCGGTCCGAGATCTTCACGACGGCCGAGGACAACCAGCCGTCCGTCCAGATCCAGGTCTACCAGGGCGAGCGCGAGATCGCGGCGTACAACAAGAAGCTCGGGATGTTCGAGCTGACCGGTCTGCCGCCGGCCCCGCGCGGGGTCCCGCAGATCGAGGTCGCCTTCGACATCGACGCCAACGGCATCATGCACGTGACCGCGAAGGACCTGGGCACGGGCAAGGAGCAGAAGATGACCGTCACCGGCGGCTCCTCGCTGCCGAAGGACGAGGTCGACCGCATGCGCCAGGAGGCCGAGCAGTACGCGGACGAGGACCACCGTCGCCGCGAGGCCGCCGAGTCCCGCAACCAGGGCGAGCAGCTCGTCTACCAGACGGAGAAGTTCCTCAAGGACAACGAGGACAAGGTCCCCGGTGACGTCAAGACCGAGGTCGAGACGAGCATCGAGGAACTGAAGACCGCGCTCAAGGGCGAGGACACCTCCGAGATCCGTACGGCCACCGAGAAGGTCGCCGCCGTCTCCCAGAAGCTCGGCCAGGCGATGTACGCGGACGCCCAGGCCTCGCAGGGTGCCGCCGGCGCCGAGGCTCCGGGTGCCGACGAGGGCGCGGGCGCCAAGGCCGCCGACGACGACGTCGTGGACGCCGAGATCGTCGACGAGGACCGTGACCGCAAGGACGGTGCCGCGTGACAGAGGAGACCCCGGGCTTCGACGAGCAGCCCGACGTCCCCTCCGGCGCCACCCCTGAAGACGCCGAGCCGAAGGCTGGCCCCTCCGTGGAGGAGGGGGCGGCCCGGGCCGGGGACGCGGCAGCAGCAGCACAGATCGCAGGCCTCACCGCTCAGCTGGACCAGGTACGCACGGCGCTCGGCGAGCGCACGGCGGACGTCCAGCGGCTCCAGGCCGAGTACCAGAACTACCGCCGCCGGGTCGAGCGCGACCGGATCGCGGTCAAGGAGATCGCCATCGCGAACCTCCTGACCGAGCTCCTGCCCGTGCTCGACGACATCGGCCGCGCGCGGGACCACAGCGAACTGGTCGGCGGCTTCAAGTCGGTGGCCGAGTCGCTGGAGACCGTCGCGGCGAAGATGGGTCTGCAGCAGTTCGGCAAGGAGGGCGAGCCCTTCGACCCGACGATCCACGAGGCCCTGATGCACAGTTACGCACCGGACGTCACCGAGACGACGTGCGTGGCCATTCTGCAGCCGGGGTATCGCTTCGGCGAGCGCACCATCCGCCCCGCGCGGGTGGCCGTCGCCGAGCCCCAGCCCGGCGCGCAGACGGTCAAGGGCGACGAGACGGACGGGACGCAGGCGGCCGACGACAAGGAGAGCGGTGGCCCGGACGAGGGCTGACGTGAAACAGGGCGTACGCGCGCCCGTATGCAGCACGAACACCAAGCGCGTACGTGACAGTGGCGTGCGGAAGGAGGGGCGTCGAGGATGAGCACCAAGGACTTCATCGAGAAGGACTACTACAAGGTCCTCGGCGTCCCCAAGGACGCCACCGAGGCCGAGATCAAGAAGGCGTACCGGAAGCTCGCCCGCGAGTACCACCCGGACGCCAACAAGGGGAACGCGAAGGCCGAGGACCGCTTCAAGGAGATCTCCGAGGCGAACGACATCCTCGGGGACCCCAAGAAGCGCAAGGAGTACGACGAGGCGCGCGCCCTCTTCGGCAACGGCGGGTTCAGGCCCGGACCGGGCGCCGGAGGCGGCAACTTCAACTTCGACCTGGGCGACCTCTTCGGTGGCGGCCCGGGGCAGGGCGGAGCGGGCGGCCAGGGCGGCGCCGGCGGCTTCGGCGGCGGTATCGGTGACGTGTTCGGCGGCCTGTTCAACCGTGGCGGCGCCACGACCGGCACGCGTACGCAGCCGCGGCGCGGCCAGGACATCGACACCGAGGTCACGCTCAGCTTCACGGAGGCGGTGGACGGGGCGACCGTTCCCCTCCGCATGACCTCGCAGTCCCCCTGCAAGGCCTGTTCGGGCACCGGCGACAAGAACGGCACACCGCGCGTGTGCCCGACCTGCGTCGGCACCGGCCAGGTGGCGCGCGGCTCGGGCGGCGGCTTCTCGCTGACCGACCCGTGCCCCGACTGCAAGGGCCGCGGCCTGATCGCGGAGCACGCGTGCCTGGTCTGCAACGGCTCGGGGCGCGCCAAGTCGTCCCGCACCATGCAGGTCCGTATCCCGGCCGGGGTGTCGGACAGCCAGCGCATCCGGCTCCGTGGCAAGGGCGCCCCGGGCGAGCGGGGCGGGCCCGCGGGCGATCTGTACGTCACCGTGCATGTGGACGCGCACCCGGTCTTCGGCCGCAAGGGCGACAACCTCACCGTCACCGTGCCCGTCACCTTCACGGAGGCGGCGCTCGGCGGCGAGGTCCGCGTGCCCACGCTCGGGGGGCCTCCGGTCACCCTGAAGCTGCCCCCGGGCACGCCCAACGGCCGTACGATGCGCGCCCGTGGCAAGGGCGCGGTCCGCAAGGACGGCACCCGCGGGGACCTGTTGGTCACCGTCGAGGTGAGTGTTCCCACGGACGTGACGGGGAAGGCTCGTGACGCGCTAGAGGCGTATCGCGAGGCCACCGCGGACGAGGACCCGCGGGCGGAGCTGTTCCAGGCCGCGAAGGGAGCATGAGGACACCATGGACGCAACCGGACGCCGTCGACAGAGTTCTTATTCCGCATATGAGCTGACGGAAGAAACACCGGTGTACGTCATCTCGGTGGCCGCCCAGCTTTCCGGCCTGCACCCGCAGACCCTCCGCCAGTACGACCGCCTCGGCCTGGTCTCCCCGGACCGCACGGCCGGGCGAGGCCGCCGCTACTCGGCCCGTGACATCGAACTGCTGCGCACCGTCCAGCAGTTGTCGCAGGACGAGGGCATCAACCTCGCCGGCATCAAGCGCATCATCGAGCTGGAGAACCAGGTCGCCGCGCTCCAGTCCCGCGTCGCGGAGATGGAAGCGGCCCTGGACGGCGCGGCGGCGGCGATGCAGCAGCGCGAGGCCGCCGTCCACGCCTCGTACCGCCGCGACCTGGTCCCGTACCAGGAGGTCCAGCAGACGAGCGCGCTGGTGGTGTGGCGCCCTAAGCGACAGCAGTCGGACTGACGCGGACTGACACCGCGTCAATCATGCGAAGGGGCCCGGAGGTTCGACTGAACCTCCGGGCCCCTTCGTGTGGCGCCGCTTGGCCGAACGCCCTCCGCGCCCCTCGCCCGCAGGGAATTTGACGGTACGTCACCATCCGTTCGCGTTCCTCTGGGCATATGGATTCGAATCACTTCTGGATCGAACGCAGTCGAACACATACGGGGGGACATGTTGAGACCGATCACACGTACCAGAGGCGTTCTGCTCACCCTCGCCCTGACGGCCATCGCCACGGCCATCACCGCCCCGCCCACCGCGAGTGCGGCCGCCGAGCGGTCGGCGCAGGTCGGCGCACCGTGCACCAGGTCGCAGCTCGCGGTACCCGCCGGCACCTATCGGGCCGGGGTGTATGACGCCGACCCCACCGGCCGATTCCAGGTCGGCTACATGATGGACACGGCCTTCGTGTACCACCTGATCCGGTGGACCGATGGCGTGCCCGAGGATCTGGGCACTACCCGCACCGGAGCCAAGGGGATCAACGCGCACGGCGACATCGTGGGGTCCGAGTTCGACAACGAGACCTACCGGTCGGCGGGGTGGCTCTACCGGAACGGTGAGTTCAGCGCACTGCCGGGTATCGAGCCGGGCTTCGACACCATCCCGGAGTCCATCAACGCGGACGGCACGGTCTCCGGAGCCTCCGGTGCTCCCGGTCAGCGGCCCGTGCCGGTGCTCTGGACACCGGCGGGCGACGTGCGTCCGCTGGACCTGCCTCCCGGCGACGCCGGCGGGCGCGGCACCGACATCGATGACGACGGCACCATCGTCGGCTGGACCGACGCGGGCCCCGAAACCTCCACGCACGCGGCCCGCTGGAGCCCCGACGGCACCCCGGAGCGACTCCCCGAGCACCGGCCCGGCCCGGAGACCGGGTCGAGGGCCGAGGCCGTGGCCGGCGACACCGCGCTCGGGTACGAGGTCCACGCCACCGGCCCGACCTCGATCCTGCTCTGGCGGAACGGGACCGCAGGCGGTCCCGAGGTCCTCGGCGAAGGCGCACCGCAGGCGGTCAACAGGCACGGCTCGGTCGTCGTGCTTACCACGCCGGACACCAAGTTGTGGCTGATCCAGAACGGGGTCACGCGGTCTCTGCCCAGTGACACCACGCCCTTCCCCACCGCCGAGGTCACGGCACTGACCGACCACGACATCGCCTACGGCCGCTGGAACAGCACTCCCGTGCGCTGGGACTGCCGGCTTCCGTAGTCGTGACCGTGGCAACCACGTGAAGGGGCCCGGAGGCTGAGACAGCTTCCGGGCCCTCCCATGTGTTGGGATCATGTACTGGACTGCTGATCTACCGATCGACGGATCCGTTGGATTCACGGGGGGAATGGAGCTTGCCCATGGCCATGGTGGGGCTGTTCTGGATCGCCGAGGGCGATGTGTACGTGGGGGCGAAACCGTCCGGGCGCGCCCCGGGGGTGCGGCTGACGCCGGAGGGGGTCGTGTCGCTCGGTGACGGCAGCTCGGACCTGTGGCCGTGGGACGAGGTGCGTGGGCTGACGGTCGAGGATGTCCCGTTGAAGACCCTCAAACGTCGGATCAGCGTGATGGTGGACATGGTGCTGACCGTGACCAGCTTCGGCGAGACCGATGCGCCGCCGATGATGAGCGTCCTCGTCGAAGCGGCCGACGGGACCACCGATTTGACCGTGTACGCGGCGGCCTCCAGCTACTCCCAGGAGGAGTACGACCTCTCGCTGTCCCTCCTGTCCCACCTGACGGCGGGCGAGGCCACCCTGCGGGCGACGCTGGCCGCCATGGCGCAGTGGGGACGGGCGCAGGAGGACGGGTCGCCCCGGGCGGCGGAGCGGGAGGGGCTGCTGCGGGAGTGGGTCGGGGTCGGCAGCCTCTCGTGAGCGGCCGGGCGTCAGAGGTGTCGGGGCATCAGGTGCGTCCGGCTCCCCGCGATAGTGCGACGAAGACGAACTCGCGGCCCGGCCGGTCGGGGGCGTCGCGGACGTCCTCCACGATGTAGCCCTGCGCGGCCAGGTCAGCCTCGATCTCGTCCCGCTCGCGGAAACGGAGGGTCGATTCCGAGGTGAGTACCTGTCCGTCCGCGGCAAACACAAAGGTGTGGCGGAACGTCACCAACTGCCCGTCGACCTCGACCAGGTCGTCCCAGCCCTCGACCGCGCCGACGCCCGGGATCTCCGTAACTCCGTACGAGGACTCGCGGGTCCACTCCTCCCAGGCGCGCCGGGCCGGATCCCGGGTCTCGAAGACCAACCGCCCGCCGGGGCGCAGGGCTTCGTAGGCGCCCCGCAGGGTTTTCCGCCACATCTCCGGATCGGCGAACTCCTGGGCGGCGTTCGCCGTCATGGTCGCGAGGTCGGCCTGGAGCGGCGGGAGGGTGGTGCCGTCTCCGTGGACCCAGCGCACCCTTTCACCGCCGGGCTTGCCCCGGGCCACATCGAGGGACGCCGGCGCCGGGTCGACACCGACGACCTCGATCCCGCGATCGGCGAGCAGCAGCGCGAACACACCTGTCCCGCAGCCGATGTCCAGCACACACCGCGCCCCGAACTCCTCCGCGATGCGCACGTACGCGTCGAGGTCGCTCCGATCGGGATCGAGCGGGTCGTAGAGAGCGGCGAGCCGCGGATGCCTGAAGGCTTCGCCCGCCATCAGGAGTTGTGAGTACGGGTACGGAGGTGGTGCAGAAGCCCCGCGAGGCCCTGCGGGGCGGTGGCGAGGACGACGCCGGGGGTGTCGCTCTCACGGAGGCGGAGGGTTCCGTCGGGGGCGGTGGCTATGTAGAGACACTCGCCCTGCGGGCCGCCGCTGAACGTGGACTTCTGCCAGTTGAGTTCAGGCATGGGCCTGTGCGGGTGCGTGTCCTGTCGCGGCGGTGCGGATGTGGTGCAGAAGTCCCGCGAGGCCCTGCGGGGCGGTGGCGAGGATGATGTCGGGGGTGTCGCTCTCGCGGAGGCGGAGGGTTCCGTCGGGGGCGGTGGCTATGTAGAGGCAGTTGCCTTCGGGGCCACCGCTGAAGGATGACTTCTGCCAGCTGATCTCGGGCATGCGGGCCTCCCTAGAGGGTGTAGAGGAGATGCTGGATGAGGGCCAGCGAGTCCTTCACCGAGTGTGCTTCGGGGGCCAACGATACGTCGATGGGGGCGAGGGCGCTCCCGGTGAGGTGATCGAACAGGGCGGTGTACTCCAGCAGTTGCTCCCACTCCGTCAAGTAGTGCGACCTCAGGGGTGCTTCGAGCACGACGGTGCCCAACTTCGGGTTGGCGGGCACGAAGTGGGCGAAGTTGCCGCTGAGCACCGCGTAGGCCTGGGCGCTGAACGGGTAGATCTGGATCGTCACATGAGGCAGCCGAGCTAGCTCGACGAGTCGCAGCAACTGTTCTCGTACGACGTCGACGCCGCCGAACCGCATGTGCAGCGCCGCTTCGTGGATGACGGCGTGCACGGACGGCGGGTTGTCGAGCGTGAGGATGCGCTGCCGCTCCATACGGAACTTCACGCCTTCCTCGATGTTGTCGAACCCCAGCTTGGGGCTGGTGAAGATGGCGCGCGCGTAGTCGGCGGTCTGGAACAGCCCCGGGATGAACAGCGGTTCGTGCGTCCGGATGCTCACCGCCCCCGATTCCAGCTCGGCCAGGTCGAGGGCACCGGGGCCCCTGCGTTTCTTATGCGCACTCCACCAGCCTTTGCCGCTCGCCTCGGACGTGGCGACCAGTGCCGATACATAGGGCTCGTCCACGCACCCGTACACCCTGCACAGGTCGCGGAGTCGTTCCGTGAGGATCGAGGTGCGACCCAGCTCGATGTGGCTGAGCTGGCCACGGCTCATGCCAATGCGCTCGCTTGCCTCCCCGGCACTCAATCCTGCCTGTTCGCGCAGTTGTTTGAGTTCGAGGCCGAGGCGGCGCTGGCGTTCGCTGATGGTGGTCCGCAGTCCCACGTATATCTCCTTGATGGCGTGCCCAGAGTCTGCCGCCTACAAGGGAGTTGGTCCACCGCTTCGAGTGATCTGGTTGCGCATAAGAACCCAGAAGCTCTACCGTCAGTGTTGGATCAGTTACTCACTGAAGCCGTTCAACTCCCCTGCCCACAAGCCGACAGAGCACCCGCCCCTCCACCCAGGAGCGCTCGGGCAAAGCCATCGCCGGGCGCGGGCCGATCACCCCCCACCTCCCGACTGGAGTCGACGCCCATGCACCCCGCCCGCCGCGCCGCCCACCGCCCCGCGCAACTCGCCTACGAATACAGCCTGTTCGCCCCCGCGGACGCCACCGCACCCCGCGTCTGCCGGGATTTCGTACGGGCCGTCCTGTTCACGCACGACCACGAACCCCTCGTCATGCCCGCCGCCCTGTGCACCTCGGAGCTCGTCACGAACGTCCACCTGCACACCAAGGGCGCCGCCATGCTCCGGGTCCGGCTGAATCCGGCCCGTCTCCATGTGAGCGTCTTCGACGAGAGCCCCGACCCACCGGTCGTGGCGCACCCGGTGGCGGGGGTGGCCGCCTGCTGGGGGCGAGGGCTTGCCCTGGTCGAGGAGGTGGCGGATACGTGGGGCGTCGCCGTCGAGCGAGCGGGGCGGTACGCGAAGGGCGTGTGGTTCGAGCTGAGGCCGGCGGGGTGAGTCGTTTCTGCTTCATCTGTTCGAGTGAACAGCGAACGTTTCCGCAGGTGAGCCCATGTGGCTGCCTACCGTGATGGCGTTGCTTGTGCCACAAGCACGCCCAGCCCACACTTGAGGAGGTGACGCCACGATGACCGCTCTTGCGCACGAGAGGCCCGAGACCATGACCGAGATCAGGACCGAGCCTCACTGCCTGCCCGAGAACGGGCCCGGCCTTGACAAGGTCCTGTGGCAGGCATGGAAGGCCATGGAACTCCCCGAGGGCTACCGCGCTGAGATCATCGAGGGAGCCATCGAGGTGTCGCCCACCGGCCGTTATTCGCATGCTCGTGTCGTCAACCGTTTGCGGGACGCGCTGGCGGACTTCTTGCGAGGCAGTGAGCATGCTGCCTGGAATGACACAAACGTGATCCACGGGCACCGGGCGTGGATTCCGGATGGCTTCGTGGCTCCAAGGGATGAGGAGCCAGCAGCGACAGAGGATGATCTGGGCATCAAGGCCTCTGCGGTCGAACTGATCTTCGAGATCGTCTCTCCCGGCAAGCGCAGCCAGGATCGCGACCGGATCAAGAAGCGCCGCGAATACGCCCGCGCCGGCATTCCCGTGTACGTGATCATCGATGACTACGACGGTGAGGGCGCCGTCACCCTCTTCACCGGACCCCGCCCCGACAGGGCCGACTGGGAGGACATCCACCGGGTCCCCTACGGCACCGAGGTCACCATCCCCGAAGGCCCCGCCAAGGGTTTCGTCGTCACGGAGGCGATCACGGGACCTGCGCGGGCCAAGGAGTAGAGCGCCTATCTGCCCAGCGTCTGCCAGACCGTGAGTGCCAGGGCCAGGCACGACGTGGCCGCCGCCAGGGAGGGCAGGGGCCAGCGGGTGCGTTCCAGGGCCTCGATACGGGTCTCGTGTTCGTCGAGGGTCTTGTCGGTCTGGTCGACGCGCTGGAGGAGGAGCGCGAGGTCGCCCCGGGTGGTCGCGAAACCGACGTCGACCGAGCGACGCAGCCGCTCCAGCTCCAGAACGACCTCCTCCGTCTCAGTCGCTGTCATCTCGCACCTCCCGGCGATCGTCCGCATCGGTATCCGTATCGGCATCGGTTTCGGTCATCGTGCTGCTCCTCGTGCTCCTCGTTCTCTTCGGTGTTCGCGGCGCTTTCTGGCGAGGGTCGCTCGTCAGTCCCTCGGCACGCGCAGTCTGTCCCAGCTGGTGCGGCCCGGGATGCCGTCCGCCGCCGCGCCCACGTAGCCGAGCTTGCGCTGCCAGGCGGCGTACGAGAGGACGTCGGCGCGGGTCCAGACGGGGCCGGGGCCGTTCGCGTACCGGCCGCAGTCCTCGGCGACCAGCCGTCTGCCGACGGCGGTGACCAGTTCACTGCGGCGGCCCGGCACGAAGAACGCGGCGCCCGGGAAGGGCGCGTGTGCCACAGGTGTGGGGCGCGGAGTGGGCTTGTCGCCCAGCAGCGCCTCGATCCGCGCGCGCATAACCGCCATCGGGAACGACGGGTCGATCTTCCGCCGCGTCCACTCCTTGTGGGCGATCACGCTGGCCGCCGACCAGCCATGGGCACGGCACACGGCTGCCGACAGCCGCTCCACGGCGGCGAGTTGGGCCGCCGGATACGGATCGCGGCCGTTGCCCAGGTTCTCGATCTCGAAGCCGTAGAAGCGGGCGTTGCCGTCCACGGCGTCGGGCCCGGGGGCGGGGAGCGTGGACTTCTCGGCCCGTACGGCGTCCAGGACCGCGGTCGAACCCGAACCGGCGTGGTTGGTACGGCCGTACCCGAGCAGGTGCAGTGTGCCGTCCTTGGTGATCAGCCCGACGCACAGCGGGCCCGGCAGCGC
Source organism: Streptomyces sp. ActVer (assembly GCF_027270795.1). Classification (NCBI taxonomy): domain Bacteria; kingdom Bacillati; phylum Actinomycetota; class Actinomycetes; order Kitasatosporales; family Streptomycetaceae; genus Streptomyces; species Streptomyces sp. ActVer. The sequence continues at coordinate 31,598 of NZ_JAPWHT010000004.1, read as the reverse complement.
CGCGGTGCCGTCGCGGCACAGGCGGAGACTGTCGGTGCCGGCGGTGTGGTGCAGCATCACGCCGTGCACCGGACCCCAGGGACCCTTGTGATTGCGGTTGTGCGTACGCCAGTTGGAGTGCTCGGAAAGGGCGACGCCCTCGCCGCGCAGCGCGCGGGCGAGGGCGTCGGCCGTCAGGGGTGTGGCCATGACGTCCTCTAGTTCACGGGGGTGACGGTCAGGAATCGGAAGGCGAACGTGGCCGTTCCCGTCGTGCACTTGTAGGCGGCGGTCGCCGTGTACGCGCTGTTCGGGGTGAGGCCGCTGACCAGGTACTGGGTGCTCGCCGAGACCTGGCCCGTACCGGTGGAGATGGCCGAGCGGCCCTCGCCGGCGGCCAGCACGACCGTCGAACCCGAACCGGCCTTGACGTTCGCCGACATGAAGCACGTACCGGTGGTGCTGTTGCTGATACGTGCGCCCACCGACACGAGCACGGAGCCGGAGGCCGGAGCCGTGAAGGCGGCGACCGAGTCGCCGGTGGAACCGGTGAGTGTCTCCACGAACGCTGTCGCGGCGGTGGTGCCGACCGTCGGGTTCGCCTTGTGGACCGGGGCGGGCGCCAGTTGGGACCAGACGCTGCCGGTGTAGTACCAGTACTGCTTCGGCGTGCTGAGCCAGCACAGCATGCCCGCCACCGGGGCGGTCACCTTGGCGTCCCGCGCGGCGCCGTCGGCGAACCGCAGCACGGTCCGGCCGTCCACGGCCTCGGCGAGCGACTGGATGTGCACGGGAATGTTCGCGGCGTCGGCCGGCTGCGGGTACGGGAGACTGCCGAGCGGAGTGAGCAGGGCCATGACGGCTTCCTCCTGGAGTTCGTGGGAGACGGGGAGTTGGGGAGTTGGGGAGCTGGGCGTTACGGGGATGGGGAGACGCGGCGCGAGGTCAGTCGCCCAGGACCGGCGGCAGCGAATCCGGGGGCATGCCGCCGTCGCCGTCGCGTGTCGTCGGGCTGTCGATCGGGACGGGATGGGCCACGTTGCCGTCCTCCTCGACGGGGTCCAGCAGCGATTCCTGCTGCGGTTCCTGCTGCGGTTCCAACAGCGGTTCCAACAGCGGTTCCTGCGCGGGCAGTTCGCTCATGCCGCACCTCCCGGTGCATTGAGCAGCTCGCGGTAGGAGACCTTGCTGCTGGTCAGGACGTCGAGCGTCGCGTTCTGCGCCTCGATCAGGGAGTACGTGCGCTGCGTGCCGTACCCCGGATCGACCGGCGGGTCCGGAGTGAGTCCGGCGTCGGACGGGACACCGTTGTAGGAGGTGCCGCGCAGGGTCAGGGTCTGCTGCGGTGCGGCGCCGGACGCACAGGTGGTGCGGATTCCGACGACCCAGGCGAGCGTGTCGAGCGTGGCGCCACTGGTGTCCACCACCCGTACGACGTCGCCGAGTTGGATGCGGGGGTCGTGCAGCACCTCCACCTCGCCGAGCACCGGCACCGGATAGCGGCCGGCGTCGAGCATGGCGAACGACAGGTCCGAGGCGGCCTGCCGCTGCTGCACCCACTCGGTCGCGGGCGCCTGGTAGACCTGCTTGCCGTAGTGGAGCTGGCTGTTGGTGTTGTACCAGGCGTACGAGCGCTGTCTGGGATCGCCGGTCCGCTTCTGCGGCACGATCTGCACGGACGGCTTGCCGTCCTTGGTGACCGTCCAGACGCTCGCCGTGCCGTGGTTGGTGAAGTGGACGATGTAGTTCGGGCCGTCGCGCCGTGCACCGACCGTCACCCTGCCCTTGACCGAGGTGCCGCCCGTCACCGCGCTGCCGAAGCGGACCCGGTGGCCCCCGATCGGAGCCACGTCGTCCTCGATCTGGAGTGGCCCGATGTCGAGCTCGTCCTCGGCGATGGCGTAGACCACCTCCACCGGGGTGCCCGGCCGGATCTCCCGTACGACGGTGTCGGTGACCGTGTCGCTGAAGGTGTGGCTGATGCCCGTCCAGTCCTGGTAGGGCTGTTCGCAGTAGTTGCGGCAGGCGTCGATCTCCTCGGAGACGGTGAGCGCGGCGATGTCCCGCCGGGTGGTCACCGTGAGATCGGGCCGCGCCGGCACCGACTGGAACCGGCTCGGCCCGCGCCAGCGGAAGACGCCCAGCTCGTCGAACTCGGCCGTGGACAGCGTGGCGCGGGCGATCTCGGTGATGGCGTCCCACTGGGAGCCGGAGACCTTGGGCAGGTCGAACAGCGGCACCGTCGCGTCGTCGAGCACCGCGCCCCTGGCCCAACGGCCCTTCTGCTCCCACTCGTCGGCCGTGTACGAGGTCAGGTCGGGCCAGGAACGGTCGGTGACCTGGAGGCATTCGACGGCCACGTCCGTCTTCAGATTGACCTGGAACAGCTCGGAGGGAGGCTGGAGGGCGGATGCCTCGGTGAAGGTGTAGGGCGCGGTCGGCGGGACGACGTACTCCCCGTCGGGTGCGGTGAGCCGCGGGTACACGGTCGCCGGAGTGCTCGCGCCGGTGGTTCCCGCCCGGGTGTCCACGGTGAACCCGAGATGCCACACCCCCTTGAGGGAGGCGAGCTTGGGAATGGTCCAGCTCGCGACCGTGCCGCCGCCGTCGACCGTGCCCGAGGTGATCTTCACGACGCCGGTCGCGAAGTACACGTTCAGCGCGTAGTTCCCGAACGCTCCAGCGCTGCGGTCGAAGACCAGCTTGAGTTCCAGTTCGCTGCCCACCGAGAGAGCGGTGTTCACATGCAGCTCGGCCTGGAACACCTTCCCGGCCACGACGAAGCGGGACCGCGGCATCCAGGACACTTCGAGTCCGGCCGCCTTCGGCATCAGAGCCGTGTCGAACGGGGCTCCGTCCCGGATCCAGGAGTACGACGCCGGGGCCGGCAGCGTCTCCGGCTGCCCGTACGAGGCGTTGAAGCCGCCGTGCAGTGAGGCGTAGAGCGCGGTGAACGGCTTGGCGGGGTCCTCGGCCACGGCCGGCCCCCGGGGCGGCGGACAGCTGTGGATGCCGCCCTGGCGCAGGAGTTCGTCCACGCACCAGGTCGCGCTCGCCACCGGACGGCCGTACCGCAGACCGTGATAGGGCCGCGGCAACTGGGCGGGTCCGCGCAGCCGCTCCGCGCCGTCCAGCGCCTGCACGGTGACGGTGTCGCTGCCCGACGCGGCAGTACGGGACCGCACTGTGCCCCGGAAGGCAGGCACCGTACGGCCGTTCGCGCCCGCCCGGTGGACGACGGACTGACCGGGGCGTACGGCGTCGCCGGTGCCGCGGCCCGCCCATGCCGAGTACAGCAGGGGCGCGGGCACGCCGTTGCCGCCGAGGAGCAGTTCCAGCTGGGCCGACGCGCTTCCGGAGAAGGCGCGCAGGGCTTCGGGCAGATCGGTGCTGTAGGCCCGCTCCACCTTCCAGGACTGGATCTGCGCGCCCAGCTCCCGGCCGCCGAGCCGGGTGGCGTGGGCCGGGGTCCGGTCCGGGGCGGCGAGGGCGGCGCCGAGCAACTCGTCTGAATCCTGCACCTGTTACACCTCCACCAGGTCGATGCTGATGTTCCGGTACGGCAGCCGGGACGCCGGGACGTCGCTGTACGCGGTCACGGTCATCGCCGGGCAGCCGTCGCCGAGCGCGTACGCGACGGGGACCGCGTCGATCGTCAGACAGGCGCCGGCCAGTCCGGCGAGTACGGCTTCCCCGGGGCCGCCGACCGGAGTGACGAAGGCGGCCTCGGCCGGAGCGGTGCCGGTGACGGAGGCGCCGGACGCGGCCGTGGTGCTCAGATACGTTCCGTCGGCGCGCTTCCAGTCCAGCTGGGCGCTCGCGAGTGCCGGGTTCCAGTCGGGTGGCACCTGCCAGGACACCCGCATACCGGGAGCCACCGGCCAGCCGGTCCACGTGCCGTGCCTCCAGCCGATCCGGGTGGTCTCCCCGAAGTCGCCGATGACGGTGTCACCGGTGTGGGGGAGCACGCCCAGGGAGCCGGACACGGTGAACCAGTGGTCGGTGCCGCCGGGTTCAGCGCTCTGGGCCGCGGCCTGGTACGGCCCGAGCAGATTGGCGGAGGCCGGGTCGATGACCACGAGCGGTCCGTACGACGGCCCCGGACTGCCTTGCAGACCGGGGCCGTTGACCCGGCGCGCGAGCCGGGTCAGGTGCTGTGCGTCACCGGGTTCGAGCCAGTCCCAGGAGAACTTGAGCCGGCGGACCGTACGCGGCGGCGCGATGGTGGTGACGCGTCCTTCGAGGGACTTGAACTCGGTGACGTTCAACTCGGCGCTGCGGTCCCAGCTCTTGGCGGCCTGGTCGATCTCCCGCAGCAGACCGGGCTTGCCGATCCACAGGTTCCTGGCCATGTCCTTGCCTCACCTCCGGGCGAGCTTGCGCTGCCCCAGCTGGACGGCGCGCGCGATGGTCTGGGAGTCCACGTCGATCTGGACGGGCCGCTCGGCGAGCGCCTCGACGGCGGCTGCGAGCCGGCGCATGCCACCGCCGGAGCCGAGCATCCGCTCCAGCTTGGACAGCGGAATGACGGCCTCGTGCTCACCGCCCTCGCCGACGAGCGCGAGCGTGCCGCCGGTACGGGCCCGTACGACGCCGCCCTTCGCGAGCTGCGGCACCGGGATGGGCGACAGGTTGAAGGCGAAGCCCCGGCCGCCGATGCCGGGCACCCAGTCCGGGATCTTGAACTTGACGCGGTTCAGGGCGCCGATGAGGACGTTGAGCCCGCGGACGAGCATCCGGGTGGGGGTCAGGAACCCGTTCACGACGCCTTTGAAGAGCGGCCCGAGGATCCTCGCGGCCGACTGCGAGGAGCTCTTGATGTGACCCCAGGCGGCGGTGAGCCCCTTGCGGACCAGGGCGGCGACCTTGTCCATGTTCACGAACTGGGCGATGAGCGGGGCGACCAGGGTCATCACCAGCCCGAACGGGTTGGAGGCCATGGCGAGGTTCAGCCCCTTCTGCGCGGTGGACGCCCCCTTGAGCCCCTTCCCGAGGCTCCCCATGGACTTCCCGCCCTTGTCGGCGTTCTTGCCGGCCCTCCCCACGGACTTCTCCACGGCGTCGGCCTGCTGCCTGACGTCCTTGAGCGCGCCCTTGGCCTTGTCGGCGGAGGACTTGAGCTTGTCGAGGGAGGTCTTGAACTTGTCGGTGGTGGACCTGGACCTGGCGAGGGAGCCATCGGCGCCCTTGGCCCCGGAGCCGGCCTTCGAGAGGCCACTGCCCGTCTGCGAGGCGGCCGTCCGCAGCCGGCCCAGCGAGGTGTTGAGCTTGTCGGAACCGCCCCGGATCCTGTCCAGCGAGGGATTGGCACCGGTGGTCGCGGTCCGCAACTGCCGTACGGAGCCGGATGCCTGGGCGGCCGCGCCGCGAAAACGTGCGAGCGCTCCGGCGGCGGTGGTGGAGCTACGCGCGAGTGACATGGGAACTCCCTGGGTCAGGCGATCTCACGCGACGCGTCGCGTACGTCCTTGGTGAGATCGTTCAGCGAACGGGAGAGGGCGATGGAGGTACTGCGCATCGCTTTCAGACGGTCGATGTCGATGCTGGTGATGGGGGCCTGGAGGGGAGGTTGGAGAGGAGATGCGGCCGAATCATTTTTCCGGGGAATTCCCGTGTCGTCTCGGGTGTATCCGCGCTTTTTCAACAGCGAGGTCGTGAGTGCTTCTTTGTCGATGATGTTACTGGCCAGGAATCCGATCACCACAGCACTGAGGGTGGACCAAGTGGCTATGGAGTTCACTTTCAAATCCTGTACGGCCTTCACCACCTCTTCCATGCCTATCAACTTGGCCCAGTTCTCGATCTGGGACGGCTCTTTCTTCGGTTCCTCCTTCGGCTTTTCCTTTGCGGTTGCTTCGAGCTTCTTCTTTATGTCGGCGACTTGGGCGTAGACGTCGTCGATTGAATGCTGAGACATGAGGAAACCTCCTCGGTCTTCCCGCCGTGGATGCTCAGAGAGCCTTGACGCAGACATGTCGAGGGCTCAATAATGGGTTGGTTCGCGTCCGAGTGGGGGGTTCGATATGTACGGTCCTGCAATACCCGTCGTCGTATTGGCGAGTGTGGTGTTCTGGTTCTCTGCTGGAATTTTCCGACGAGGCAGAGCACTGCGGAGACGCGGTATCCGCACCGACGCGAAATGCGTGGACAGGGAGAGGGATGCGAAAGGAATCAGCTTCCTCGTCATGCGGTTCGCGGCAGAAGACGGTAGGACGCTGCAGGCGAAGGTAGGACCCTTCAGGAATCCGCCCGCCCTGGTGGGGGGCATCATCGATGTGGTCTATGACCCGAAGGACCTGTCCAATGTCGAGACCCCCGGCCAGATGACGAGCGGAAGGGTGGCTCTGCCGACGGCCATAGTTTCCGGTCTGGTGCTCGCCTTCTCGCTCCTCATGCTGTTCTTCGGCGGCTGAGGAGAGAAGGGAACCGCAGTCGAAAAGCAGAGGGAGAAGCGCTGGTGTCGAAGAAGGCCGGAAAGCTAGGAAAGGGGCGTTTCGCCGCGTCCCTGGCCGTGCGGACGAGTAAAGCCAAACGGCATTCGCCGCGTGTGGTGCTGGCTTTTCCTGGGGGCAGTAGCCGTCCGTTCGAGAGCGGCGAAATCGCCGGCATGGCGCGTCGGGCCGTCACGCTCGGCGAGTTCCTGGCTCCCGGGGCGGGCGTGGAGCCCTGGATCTACACCGCGCGGGCGCACCGGTTGCCGCAACTGCTGCCGGCCAACGCCGCGGAGTGGATCGAGGACTGGGCCGTCGTACCGCCCAAGTCCCTCCTCACCAGGGACGCTTCGCCGGACAACCAGCTCCTCGCGAACACGAAGCGTTTCGGCCTCTTCGGCTTCGATGACGGGGCCGAGGCGGTCAGGGCCATCACGGCAAGTCTCCCGAAGGACGGGGACCCGACCCTGGTGCTGTTCCACGTCTGGGCGCCGGGCGATGACGGCACCCCCCTCGCCGACCAGTTGGAGGCGGCGTCCGGTTCGAACGTCTTCTGGCAGTTCCTCGGCGACCCGGACCCGGGGCATGTGCTCTGGCACCTCGACGAACTCCGGGCCGAGGCGCCGCACATCACGAACGTGAGTTTCTACCGGTGGTGGAACATGCCACAGGGCGTCCCCGAGTACCTCCTCTTCCGAGGCCCCCTGAAGCCGTTCGTGCGCTGGTGCCGTCAGCCGAAGAACTGAGCGAGCTCCAGGGCGCTGGGCTGCTGCCGCGGTACCGGCCGGGCCGCCGGCTCCTCGTGGTCCGCGCCGGGACGCGGTACGGGCTCGGGGAAGTCGATCGACTCGGCGTCCTCGTCCCGGTTGACCGTCGCGAACATCCAGTTCGCCTCGGCGAGTTGGTCGACGACGGTGGCGAGCAGGTGGTCGGTGACCGACCAGTCCGCCGACTCGCCGTGCAGTTCTCGGGCCGTCGCGCTGTCCCGCGGAAGGTGCTGGAGCAGTACCGAGAGCCGCCGCGACGACAGCAGCCCCCGGTGCCAGTCCAGCAGGTCGACGCCGTAGTGGCGGAGCAGGTCCGCCTCCAGGGCCTCGGCGTGCTCTTCTACGAGCTCGCCGAGGCTCAGTCTTCCCCCAGGCCCAGCCCCGTCTCCTTGCCGTAGGCCTCCAGGATGGCGGCGATGTCCTGCATGGTGACGTCGTGCCGCTCGAAGCGGGCGAACTGCTTCTCGCCCAGCAGGAGTTGGAGCAGCCCGTCCACGTCGTTGTCGTCGAGGTCGCGGAGTGTGTGGGCCGTGGTGCGGGTCAGCTCGGTCGGCAACTCGAAGCTGTCGTCGTCGAGCTCGAAGGTCCAGGCCCGGCCGAGCGCCTCCAGGCGCTGCGCGCGGGCCGCGTTGACGTTGAATCCGGCCATGGTGAACTCCCTTGCGGATGGGGGTGGTGCCGTGGTGTGTCGGGTGCGGGTGCGTTGTGGCTGGTCGCGCAGTTCCCCGCGCCCCTGAAAGCGGGGCTGCGCCCCTGCTTTTGTCTTTGGGGGCGCGGGGAACTGCGCGACGTGGGGGCCGGGGCGGCGGGTGGGGGAGCCCGCCGCCCCGGGTGACGAGCCCGAACAGGGCTGTCACAGAAGGCGGATCAGAGGGTGGACGGGCGGTCCGTCACAGAGCCGCGTACGCCTTGTCCTTCATGATCCACTTGGCCAGTTCGCGCTTGGTGGTCTCCGCCTCCAGCGCGGTGAAGGTGACCCCGAGCTTCACGGAACCGGTCCGCGTGAAGCCCATCTCCTCGGTCTCGGTGACCTGCCCGCGCGGCAGGATGAAGCGGTACACGGCGTCCGTGCCGTCCGTGAACTCGATGCCGAGGGCCCGCTCGTCCTTCGCGGGCGTACTCGGGATCAGGAACTCGTACGTGTCCGCCACCGCGGTACCGCCCACCGAGGTCTGGGTGATGTCGGTGGCCGGGATGCCCATGAAGAAGGAGAGCGTGCTCTTGTTCATCTGGAGCAGCTGGAACTTCACGGTCAGGTCCCGGTCGGAGTAGATGAACCGGCCCGGGCTCGCCGACTGCCAGGTGTCGACCGGGTCGATCTTGTCCTTCTTGTTGAGCTTGATGCCGTCGACGGAGGTGTATCCCAGCTCGACCCAGCCGGTCGGCCAGACGTCGTCGGACTTGGCCGGCGCGGTGTTCCCGGCGGGGGCCACCAGGACCCGGCCGGTGCCGGCGACACGGATTTCCTTGCCGTTGTTCGTTGCCATGCGAACGCCTCTTTCGAGTAAGGGACTTGAGCGGTCGTACGGTGAGCGGTCGTACGGTGAGCCGCCGGGCTCAGCCGAGCCGCAGCAGCAGCCGGATCGTGGAGCGGTAGCGGTTCGCCGCCGACCGCGTGTAGTCGGGGAGCCAGCGCGGTCCGTCGGCCTCGGAGACATCGACGACGACCGCGGAGCCGTACACCGTGTCGGCCAGTTCCAGGACGCAGGCACGGGCGGACAGTGCCACGGTGTGTGCCGTGGGCTTGTCCGGGCCGTACGCCTCCAGGTCGAGCAGCGGCTGGTCGAGATGCTGGTCGTCGATCCACGCGCCGCCCATGTGGGAGACGAGGACCACCTTCTGGGTGCCGTCGAACCCGGCAGGCGGGCGGCTGTCGACGGTGACACCGGTCAGCTCGGCCCGGTTCTTGAGGAAGTCGACGACCAGTTGCTCGGCGTCGGGGAAGGTCAGGATGGCCACATGGACGCTCCCTTCGGGAGACGGGTTTCCGGGGTCTCCGGGCGGCCTGGCCCGGGAGTTTCCGGGCAACACAAAGCGGCAGGTCCGCCGCCCGTCCTCCGGGCGCAGCTCTGCCGCTGCATCCACTGTGACACCGGTCGGAGAAACATGCAACTGGCTTATGCCGAGCGCCTATTCGGCCCGTACGCATGAGGGGTCCCGCCGCGTTGTGCGGCGGCACCCCTCGGGCGTACGACGGAATCAGCGGGACCAGCGGGTTCAGTGGGATCAGTGGTCGTGGTGCCGGGCGAGGTGTGTCGTCCGCTCGGCGGCGAAGACGTCCTCCAGGCGGAAGAGGCGCCGACGGCCCTGCGTGCCCGCGGGCCGCAGATGGCCGCGCTGCACCCACTTGCGGATGGTCGCGGTCGTGACGCCCGCCTCGTCGGCGGCCAACTGGGCAGTGATCAAAGGTGCGTTCGTGGGTCTGTTCACGTTCGTGGTTCCGGTCATGAGTGCTCGGCCTCCAGTAACCGCCCGCACACGGGATTGACGCATCTGATCTCGGCCCGCTCGGGTAACGCCCGCAGCGAGACGCAGTCGCAGGCGGGGCAGCGGCCGGGCAGCCGCACGAGCTGTTCCGGGTCGCCGAGCGCGCGGGCGCAGCGTGCGGCCATCCGCCGGGTCTCGTCCTCGACGTGCGGGGCGAGCAGCGGGTCGGCGGCGATGCGGTCCAGCAGTCCGGCGATACGGCGCAGCCGTACCGGAACGGAGGCCGGGGGCACCGGCCGCAGGCCGAGCCGTTCACGTACGGCCTCCTCCAGTTCGACGACTCCGTCGGTGATGTCCCGTACGGCGTCGGAGACGTAGAGGCGGACCGGGGCGGTCGTACCGCCGACGGGTCCGCTGTCCCGGCGCTCGCGCAGGCCTCCGTGGACCGCGGGGGACAACTCGTCGACGAGGTCCGGGAAGCGGCGGACGAGTGAGGCGATCCAGACGGCTCCACCGTGGTCTTCGCTCATCGGCTGACCTCGCACGGCCGGCGGACCGGGCGCTGATTGCAGCCGCGCAATACCGGTTCGGCAGCAGATCGCCAGGTTAGGGCTGTGGTCGTGGTGGCGGCGGCTCCGGGCGGCTGGTCGGGCACGTGCAACCCCTCTCGATCTATGGGAACATATGTTCGATGGTTGCGAGCGAGCGGACAGAGTTGCATGTTGCGAGCGCGTACGCAAGTGATTACGTTCCGTGGAGGTCGATGTGACGGCGGGTCCTCAATCCCTCCTGAGCTGCGGGAAGTTGCCGAATCTCCACAGTTACGTGCGGGCGCGCACACGTATTGGTGCGTGTGCGATCGGTACGCTGCCCCGGCGACGAGGGGAGAGCCGACTCATGGCTTCGACGAGCTCACGGGCCGGTGCCCGCGCGGACCACAACTTCCGGGCCGCGGGCCTCGACGACTTCGCCGGCTGGATCGAGGGACTGCTGCGCGCCCGGGGCTACGACATCGACAGCCCGCGCGGCGGCGGCCGTTCGAAGCTCGCGGACGACGCCGGGGTGCACCGGGCCGCCGTGAGCCGGCTGCTCCAGCGGCAGTCCATGCCCGACCTGGAGACGATGCGGCGTATCGCGGCCGTACTCGGCGTGCCGCTGCGGGAGATGCTCATCCGCTCGGGCCGGCTCACCGAGGACGACCTGCCGGTGTCGGACGGCGTGCGCCCCGCGGGCGGTGAGGACCGCCCGTGGCTGAGCGCCGAGGAGGCCGCTCTGCGCATGGGTGTCCCGCCCGAACTGCGGGAGCTGTTCGCCAAGGTGGCCCAGCAGTTCCTGCCGGACGGCGGCTGACGACGAAGGGCCCGGGGCCGGAGTGCTCGGGCCATTGGCCTGCGTGGCCTGCGGAGCCTTGAGGGAGCGCGGCATGGGAAATCCAGGAGGCGGCCCGGAAGGTGAGGCGGAACGTGTCTCCCGCCTGGTGGGCGAACTGCTCATCGGCCTCGGCGAGAAGGTCCGGTCGGCGGGACCGGAATCCGTCCGCGTCCTCACCGAGGAAGAACTCCAACGGCATCAGCTGAACTGGTTCCGCGCGGGCTGGGACGAACACGCGCGGGCGACTGTCCCGGAGGAGAACCCGGAGGGACAGGCCCTTTGGGAGGGGCAGGCCCGGCCCGGCTCCGACGTCTCCGGGCATCCCGACACCGAGGGCTTCCCAGTCCCGCCCTCCGCCCTCCTCCTCCGCTTCCCCGAACGCCCACCGGGCGACGAGGGCGGGGGCGGGGGTGGCGGCCGGGACTGACCGCAACGCGCGGCAACGGCTCAGGCGGTCTCAGTGCGCCGCTCGTAGGCCGGCAGCGCCGACCTCCCGTACGACGACGGTCGCGTTCCAGTCGGTCGCCCTGGTGTCGAGCCGTTCTGTCAAATGCCGGCAGGGTCCGGCGCGGTGTCGTCCCTGGCCGGAAGGGGTGGGCGTTTCTCCGGCGGGTAACACCGCCCACCCTCTTCCGTTATTCACGAACCCCTTGCACCTTTTGCCGTGGACCCCTTTGTCAGGGGGCCGGATCGGCGTGGGCCGGACGGCACAGTGTCGGCTCGTCGAAGATCTCGGCGAGGTCGCAGGCCAGATCGTCGTCCCAGTCGGCGGCGTCGGCGCCGGTCCAGTCCTCCACGGCGGTGACCCCCTGCTCCTTCTTCTCCACCGGCGCCACCTGAGCCGCCTGCGCCATCTGCTCGACCTGCTCCTTCTGTGTCATCTGCTCCACGGGCGGCTTCGGCGGGGCCTGGAGCCAGCTGTCGAGGTCGCGTTCCGTGTAGCTCTCGACGCAGGTGACGATCGCCTCGCGGAGCGTGCCGGTATCGGTGAGCCCGGCGAGCGCGGGCCAGTCGACGGCACACGGGTCGGGGGCGGGTTCGGGTACGGGCAGGGGCGCGGCCGGCGCCACGGCACCGGCGTCGACCGCAGAGGCCGTAGAGGCCGTCGCGGACGTACCGGCCGTCACGGCCAGGCAGCCGGCCGCCAGAAGCGGTATGAGGCATCGGGAGAGCGTGCGCATGGGGACTCCAGAGTGAGTGAGGACACGGGCGGGACGGGCTGCCTGGTTCCGGCAACTGCTCCCGGCACCTCCTCCCAGCAACTTCCGAGAGCCGCGCCACCGCAATCCGTACGCGGCCGAACAGGTGCCCGTACTGACCCGGACGTGGTGTTCTGGCCGCTTCCGCCCAGGTCCGCCCCACCCTCGCCCCCCTCGTACGACGAGCGTGTGGCCCCCTGCCCGACGGATTTCCCCCACATCACCCCGGTCTCTCCACAGGTTTCTGTTGCGATCTCGTTAGCAGTTACTCCTTGACGCACCGGGAACCCCGACGTTGGCTTTTGTCACCTGGGCCAGCACGGTTGCGCCCTCGTCCGGAAGGCACCCGAAAGTGAACAGCGCCATACGTCGTACCGCCGTAGCCGTCTCGGCTTCCACGATGACCCTCATGCTCGCCGCATGCGGAGCACTGGACGGGAGCAGTGACGGCGGCGAGGCGAGCCCGGCCAAGGGCGACGACATCACGGTGGGGCTGCTGCTGCCGGAGAAGTCGAACTCGCGCTACGAGAAGTTCGACTACCCGATCATCAAGGAGAAGGTCGAGACGCTGACCGACGGCAAGGGGAAGGTCGTCTACGAGAACGCCGAGCAGGACGCGGCCGAGCAGAACAAGCAGCTCGCGCGGATGGTGGCCGACAAGGTCGACGTACTCCTCGTGGACGCGGTGGACTCCAAGGCCATCGCCTCCGGGGTGAAGCAGGCCAAGGAGGCGGGGATTCCCGTCATCGCGTACGACAGGCTGGCCGAGGGGCCGATCGACGCGTACGTCTCGTTCGACAACGAGGCGGTCGGCCAGGTGCAGGGCCGGGCCCTCGCCGACGAGCTCAACGGCGGCAAGTCGCAGAAGATCGTCATGATGAACGGCGCGGTGACGGACCCGAACGCCGCCCAGTTCAAGGACGGCGCCCTCGGCGAGCTCAAGGGCAAGGTGACCATCGCCAAGTCGTACGACACCAAGGACTGGAAGCCGGCCAACGCCCGGGCCAACATGATGGCCGCGATCTCCTCCATCGGCGCCGACAACATCGCCGGGGTGTACTCCGCCAACGACGGCATGGCCGGCGGCATCATCTCCGCGCTGAAGGCGGCCGGGGTCACCGACCTGCCGCCGATCACCGGCCAGGACGCCGAGCTGGACGCGGTGCAGCGCGTCGTCACCGGCGACCAGTTCATGAGCGTCTACAAGCCGTACCCGCAGGAGGCCGAGACCGCCGCCGAGATGGCCGTGGCCGTCGTCCGCGGATTCGGCATCGAGTTCGACTCCCTGACGCCCGACAAGGCCACCAGCCCCACGAAGAAGAACATCCCGTCCAACCTCCTCCAGGTCTCCGCCCTGACCAAGAACACCATCAAGTCGACGGTCCTCCGGGACGGCATCTACACGGCCGACCAGATCTGCACGGCCAAGTACAAAGCGGCCTGCGACTCCCTCGGCATCAAGTAGCGCTTTGTGCGGTGCGTGGTCGACGCGCGTAACCGGGATGGTTCAGGGGGTTTCCCACATCTGTGGAAAAACCCCTGAACCTCTCGGCCCACGGGGGCCCGGGAACTCACGCCACCGGGAGCTCATGCCACCCGGGTGAACTCCACCGTCACCTCCGGCGGGCCCCCGGCCACCCCCCGGTAGATCCCCTTGTGCGGGGTCACGTCGTCGTAGTCGCGGCCTCGGCCGACCACGACGTGGGACTCGTTGGCGCGGGTGCGGTTGGTGGGGTCGTGGCCGGTCCAGTCGCCGGCCCAGTACTCGATCCAGGCGTGGCTCTGGCCGGCGACGGGGCGGTGCAGTTCCGCGTCCCGTTCGGGGTGCAGGTAGCCGGACACGTAGCGGGTCGGCAGGCCGAGGGCCCGCAGGAGTCCGGCCGTGAGGTGGGCTATGTCCTGGCAGACGCCCGCGCCCTGGTCCCAGGCCTCGGCCGCGCTGGTGTTCACGCCGGTGGAGCCCGGGATGTACGAGACCCGGTCTGCGACCAGGTCCGAGACCGCGACCGCCGTCTCGTGCGGGTCCAGGCCCGCGGCCGCCGTGCGGGCCCGCTCGACCAGCTCCTCGGGGACGGCCGTGCGGGAGGTCTGGACCGAGTGTTCCAGCAGGCGGGAGTTGGTCACGCGTTCGGCCACCTCCGCCCAGGTCGGGGCCGACGGCAGCGCGGCCGGCGGTGACGTCTCCACCAGGCTCACCGCCGTGATCGTCAGATCCTCGTGCGGCTCCATCAGGTCGAAGCCGGTGACCTGGGTGCCCCAGTAGTCCCAGTACGACCAGGTCGGCGTGGACGGGTTGACCAGGACGCGGGCGTCCAGGGTCGTCTGGCCCGGCAGCGTCAGCGGGGTCATGCGGACCTCGTTGTGGGAGCGGACCGCGGCCTGCGCGTACGAGACGCGGGTGATGTGCCGGATGCGGAGCCGACGGGTCATCGGTGCGTTCGAGTTCATGCTCGTGTTCAGGCTCGTATTCATGTTCATGCTCCTTCCTGGGCCCACTCGACTGGTCCCTGGTACGGGAAGAACCTCTCCGCGACCGCCTCGGCGGAGGCCATGCACGACGTCTGCAACTCCCTCAGGAGGGAGGGGAGTACGTCCTCCAGGGCCGTCGAGTCCAGGTATTCGAGGCGGGTGCGCATCCTGCCGATCGGGCGCCGCGCCGGATCCTGGCGCGGGCGGCCGAGCGCCGCCAGGCACTCCTCCGCCGTGGTCAGCGAGTGCAGCACCGAACGCGGGAACTCCCGGTCCATGATGAGGAATTCGGCCACCCGGGCGGTGTCACCGAAACCGCCGTACACCCGCGCGTACGCCTCGTCCGCCCCGCTCGCGCTGAGCAGCGTCGGCCAGTCGGGCGCGTGCGCCGCGTCCAGCACCCGTACGGACAGCAGCCGTACGGTCATGTCCACCCGCTCCAGGCTCCTGCCGAGGACCACGAATCGCCAGCTGTCGTCCCGGCTCATCGTCGAGTCGGCGAGCCCGCAGAAGAGCGCGGCCCGCCGGCGGACCAGCTCCAGATAGGCGTACGGGCCGGTGCGGCGGGCCGCGAGTCGCTGGTCGGCGAGGGCGTGCCAGGTGGAGTTGAGGCACTCCCACATCTCGGAGGACACCGCCTCGCGGGCGCTGCGCGCGTTCAGCCGGGCGGCGCCCAGCGCGCCCTCGATGGAGCAGGTCGAGCGGGCGTCGAAGGCCAGCTGGTCCAGGACCTGTTGCATGTCGACGGGTTCGGTGCCCGCGTCGACGCCGAGGATCGCGTACAGCGAGCGGCAGGCCACGTCCTCGTCCCGCCAGGGGTCTTCGAGGAGCCGGTGCAGATACGCGTCGAGGATGCGGCCGGTGGCGTCGGCCCGTTCGACATAGCGGCCCGTCCAGGTCAGTGCCTCGGCGATGCGCGAGAGGATCACGTCGTTCACGGCCGTACCTCCTGCTGCGTGTGCGGCTTGAGTTGCATGTGCTGCCTGAGCTGTTCGAGCTGCTTGTGCGGGCACTCCATGCGTGGCCGTCACTGCTGCTGCGCCCCTTCCTGCGGGACGAGGCGGTCGCCGTCCGGGCCGAGCTGACGCGGGGCGACGTCGGGCAGGGGGCCCGTGGGCTCCTCCGCCGGTCCCTCCGCCGGTCCCTCCGCGAGCACCCAGGTGTCCTTGGAACCGCCGCCCTGGCTGGAGTTGACGATGAGGTTGCCCTCCTGGAGCGCGACCCGGGTGAGACCGCCGGGCAGCACCCACACATCGCTGCCGTCGTTCACGGCGAACGGCCGGAGATCGATGTGGCGCGGGGCCATCCGCTCGCCCGCGAGGGTCGGGGAGGTGGACAGGGCCACCGGCCGCTGGGCGATCCACCCCCGGGGATCGGCGACGACCTCTTTGCGTACGCGATCGAGTGTCTGCCGGTCCGCGTGCGGTCCGATCACGATGCCCTGCCCGCCGGCTCCGTCGACGGGCTTCACGACGAGCTGGTCGAGCTGGTCGAGGACTGCTTCCAACTGCCCAGGTTCATCAGGGCGAAACGATTCGACATTGGGGAGCACCGGCTCCTCGGACAGGTAGTACCGGATGAGATCGGGAACGTACGTGTAGAGGAGCTTGTCGTCCGCTATGCCGTTGCCCACCGCATTCGCGAGTGTGACGTTCCCGGCCTGGGCGGCGTTCATGATGCCGGGGCAGCCGATCACCGAGCCGGGCCGGAAGTGCAGCGGGTCGAGGAAGTCGTCGTCGAGCCGCCGGTATACGACATGGACCGGCATCTCGCCGCGTGTGGTCCGCATCCACACCCGGTTCCCGCGGCAGACCAGATCGTGCCCCTCCACCAGCTGCACGCCCATCAGCCGTGCCAGCAGGGCGTGTTCGAAGTAGGCGGCGTTGCTCGGACCCGGGGTGAGCACGACGACGCGCGGGTCGCCGACCCCGTCGGGCGCGGCCGCGCGCAGCGCCGCGAGCAGCCGCTGCCCGTACCCGTCGACCGGCAGCACATGCTGCTCGGCGAAGAGCGAGGGGAAGATCCGGGTCATCGCCCGCCGGTTCTCGATGACGTACGAGACCCCGGACGGCACCCGGACGTTGTCCTCCAGGACCCGGAAGGCGCCGGCCTCGTCCCGTACGAGATCGATGCCGGCGACGTGGACGCGTACCCCGCCCGGGGGTTCCACGCCGTGCGCGGCCCGGTGGAAATGGGGGGAGTTGAGGAGGAGCCGCCAGGGCACGACCCCGTCCTCGAAGGCCCGGCACGGCCCGTACGCGTCCGCGAGGTAGGCCTCAAGGGCCCTGACCCGTTGGGAGACCCCGCGTTGGATGAGATCCCATTCCAGTGCGTCCAGCACCCGCGGCACGAGGTCCAGCGGCCAGGGCCGCTCCTCGCCCGCGAACGCGTACGTCACGCCGCGGTCCGTGAACGACCGGGCCATCTGATCGGCCCTGAACCGAAGTTCGGCCGGTTCCATCGGTTGGAGTGCCGCCAGCACCGGCTCATAGGCGGCCCTGACCTCACCCGGCCGCTCAAACATCTCGTCCCACGCGTCGGCCAACGCGTATGCGTCAAATATGTCCGCCATGGCCTGACGTTAAGTGCGGTACGTAACGTGCCGATCACTCGACGATTTCCGGCAGCTCACGCAAGTCGCTCGTCTTCTCCTTGTCCTCGCGCGTCGCATCCGCGCCAAGCCGTCGGCTTCGCGACCGCCATCAGCTTGTTGCAACGAGCCATGCTGGGGTGGGGACAAAGAAGTATCAACTGTGACGATAGGGGGTGTGGGTGCGGCGAAGCCGTGTTGCGGAGGCGGTGGCAGCCGCGCATAGTTGCGCTCCGGAAGAGGCTGGAACCGGGGGTTGAGGAGATGGCCGGGCACGGGAAGGAAGCGCATCCGCACGGTGCTGACCGCCTGTGCGAGGCGGGGGACCGGGTGTACTCCCGGGCGGTACGACGCGGCCGGGTGTCCCGCGAGGACGCCGAGACCGTGCCCTGCCTGGTCGAACTGGCGCTGCTGCACCCCGACCCCGACGACATGGGCTGGCTGGTGCCGACCTCGCCGCAGGAGGTCATGACACGGCTGCTCCGGGAGATGCACGAGCACGTCGTCACGACGCAGTCGCGCATGGGCTCGGCGGTGTCCGCCTTCGAGTGGTACGCGACCCTCGGCGGCAACGCCCATTCGCGCACCGAGGGCGTGGCGATCCGGGTGCTCGACGGACTGCCCCGGATCCGGGCCGCGATGGACGGGGCGACCGAGGCATGCACGGCCGAGGTACTTGCCGTCCAGCCGGGCGGAATCCGCCGCGAGGACGAACTCTCCGAGGGCCTGCCCCGGGCGATGGCGCTGCGCCGCCGGGGCGTGCGCATGCGGGACCTGTACACACACGTGGCCCGGCACGGGCAGGGCCTGCTCAACTACATGGAGTTGATGGGCGACGCGGCCGAGGCCCGCACGCTCGACGAGGTCACCGAGCGGCTCATCATCTTCGACCGCACGGTCGCCTTCATCCCGGCGAGCGCCGACCGCACGATCGCGCTGGAGTTGCGTCACCCGGCGCTGGTGGACTACCTGGTCACCGTCTTCGAACGGCTCTGGCGCCTGGCGATCCCCCTCACCGCGCCCCTCCCGGACACGGGCATCGAGGGCATCACGCACCGGGAGCGTTCGATCGCGGCACTCCTGGCGGAGGGCCACCAGGACGCGGTGGTCGCGGAGCGGCTGGGCATCAGCGTCCGCACCTGCCGGGCCCACATCGCCCGCCTCTCGGAGACACTGGGCGCCGCCAGCCGCACGCAACTGGGCGTCCGCATAGCCCAGGCGGGCCTCGACGGCCCACCCCGCGACCCGGAGCTTCAGTCCCTCACGGCTCCCGGTCCGGGGGTTCCAGAATCCCCGACCGACCGATGAGGTAGCCGAGTTGGGCGCGGCTTTCGCTGCCGAGGGTGGCGGCGAGTTTGGCGATGTGGACGCGGGCGGTGCGGATGTTGAGGCCGAGGCGGTCGGCGATGGCCGCGTCGGTGTGTCCTTCGATGAGGAGGGCGGCGATGGCGTGCTGGCGGGGGGTGACGCCGTTGAGGGACGGGCGGTGTGCCGCTTCGGGGTGCATGGGGGTGGCCAGGCGCCAGAGGCGGTCGAAGGTGGTCACGAAAAAGGTGAGCAGGGCCGGAGTGCGGACTTCCAGTGCGGCCGTACGGTCCTTGCTTGCCGCGACGAACGCGACAGCGCGGTCGATGACAAGTAGCCGCTCGGTCACTTCGTCGAGGGTGCGCGCTTCCACATCGCCCCGGAGCAGCTCGTAGCGGGCGATCACCGGAGGCGTATGGCGGACGGGGTGCTGGTAGAGGGTGCGGATGCGGGCGCCCCGATCCAGCAGTGCCTGGTCGCGATCCAGGGCGCTGCCCAGGGTTTTGGAGGCCAGGCCGTTGTGCGGCTGGATCGCGAGGAGCTCCTCGCTCGCTTTGGCCAGTGCCTCAGTGATGGCCAGGTCGATCTGTCCTTTGCCACGGAGAACCCTGATCGTGGGAGTGTCTGTCACCGCCGTATGGCTGCCCGCGATCCGCATCAGTGGCTCGAACGCTTCGGCCAGCCGAGCCTCCCGCCGCCGTTCCTCCGCGATCCGCTCGTCGAACGTCCGAAGGAGCCGGGGCAGCGCGACGGTCGGCGCCGTGGGAACCAGACGCTTCTCGTCGTCCATGTCGGGGTGCAACAGTCCCAGGTCGAGCAAGCAGGGAGCAGCCTCGCCATCGTCCCTGTGCACGCTGCCCTCGCGCAGCGCACGGGCGTACAGGGCCATGCCTGTTTCGCACAGCTCCTCGTCTCCGTGCGCGTGGAGGTTGCGGCTCTCTCCGGAGGACATGTCAGTGATCCCGCTCCAGGAGCCCCGACTGCGCTATGAGAAAGCCGAGTTGGGCCCGGCTGCCGCTGCCGAGGGCGGAGGCCAGCTTCGCTATGTGGGCGCGGCAGGTGCGGACGTTCATACCCAGGCGGCGCGCTATGGCCTCGTCGACATGCCCCTCGATGAGGAGTTTGGCGATGGACCGCTGGACAGGGGTGATGCCATTGGGGTCGACGTCGTTCGGGACGTCCTCGGTCAGCGGGACCGCGCGCTGCCAGAGCTGTTCGAAGACCTTGCTGAGGTACAGGACGAGTCCGGGGTGCCGGAGTTCGAGAGCGACCCGCCGGTCGTCGCTGGCGGGGATGAAGGCCACGGTCCGGTCGAAGATGATCAGACGCTCTATGAGCTCTTCCAGCGTGCGGACCTGGATCCTGCCGCCGGATATTCGCTCCACGTAGGCGAGCGTTCCCTGGCTGTGCCTCGCCGTGTGCTGGTACAGCGTGCGGATGCTGACCCCGCGGTCCGTGAGGGGCCGGTCCCGCTCCAGGGCCTGCATGAGGGCGTCCGCGGGGCGCCCCCCGCCGGGCTGGATCGTCAGCATCTCCCTGTTGCACTCGGCGGTAGCCGAATTGAGTGCCGCGTTGATCCGGTCGAATCCCTCCAGAACGGTGATCGCGTGGATGCTCGTCTGACCCTGCGTACTGATCGCGATGAACGGATCGAAGGAATCGGTCAGCTCGATCGCCTGGCGTCGCCGCTCCTGGATCTCGCGTTCCAGGGGGTGAAGACGTTGTGCGAGAGCGACGGACGGGGGAACTGGACGCAGCCACTTCTCGTCGTCCGGATCGGGATGGAGCAGTGCGAACTCCAGGAGACAGGGAGCCGCCTCCACCTCGACCCGGGTGATCCGGCCGGAGTGCAATGCGCTGGCGTAAAGGCGCGCTCCTTCGTCACACAACGTCGTGACAGCATGGGGATGTGTCGGTTGTGAGTTATTTGTAGGCAAATCTCCACCCCCCAGGGTCCTGAACATGCAGGAACATGATGCATCGCTCCTGTGGCATTGACGTGCCTGAATGAGCCATCGTCTTGTGACGACGGGGGAGAAGATTCCATCAAGTGAGGACGAAGCCGACTATGCGAGCGAGATTGCTTGGTTCAGTGCTTGCCGCAGTCTTCTCTGTCGCTGTGGCCTTCGGCGCGTCGGGGGGCTCGGGCCTTGACGTCGTGCACGCCGAGCTGACGGTCCCACCGGACAGCGGTTGGACCGATGCGGAGGCGGCGCCGGCGGACAGTGGCTGGACCAATGTAGTGGCCGGTGCGGCGGAGGTCCCGCCGGACAGCGGTTGGACGAGCAGCCCCGCGGACGCAGAAGCATGACCACCCCTCCCGACGACCGCTCCTTCCGCCGAGAAATGGCCACCGCGTACCGCTCCGGCTGGCACTTCATCGATCTGGCCACTGCTGTCCCCCACAGCGGTGACTCGTTGATGGTGACGGTGTTCGGGGAGCCGGTCGTGGTGACCCGGGACGACGACGACGACCTGCGGGCGTACCGGTGTCTGCGACGGCCTCGGGGGGCGCCGCAGCCAGTACGGTGCGCCATTCGGTACGGAATGATCTTTGTGAACCTCGACCAGCGCGACCACCGACTGGACGAGCCGGAAGCCCCGGACGTACGAGCCATCTCAGCCACCCCCCGCAGTGCCTGACGCGATTCCCCCGTCGTTGTAAATCGCTCAGGCGCTTCCCCCCGCAGCGGCGTCACCGTGACCTGAACACGGTGACGCCGCTGCAGTTTCCAGGCATATTTCAGGTCATCCACCAGTTTCCACAAGGGCTGAAACCAGCCTGGTACCTGACTGGTGTCGCACTGTGCGCGCACCTCGCACCCGTTTCCCGTCAGTCGCGCGGTCAGCCGTGCCCAAGTGCCGACGTCAGCGCGATCTCGACGACCACCCGGGACGGGTTGGGGGACGGGGTCCGGCCATAGCGCTCGGCGTACCGCCGTACCGCCTCCGCGACCCGGGCCGGATCCGTGGACACCGTCGCGCGCCCCTCCAGCGTCGCCCACCGCCGCCCGTCCACCTGGCAGACCGCGACCGGGACGCCCTCGGGCCCGCCGGCCTGCACGTTCCGGATCTTCGTGCTGGACTTGTTCGCGATCACCCGAGCGAGACCGGCCTCCGGATCGTATGTAACCCCGACGGGCACCACATGCGGCGTGCCGTCGGGACGGGGGGTGGTCAGGGTGCACAGGTGACGTTCCCGCCAGAATCCGAGATACGAGTCGTCGGGATCGCGCGGGTTCACGGGGTACGAGGCCATGGACCGGAACCTATCCGCTGACCCTCGCCCGCACCTTCTTGAGTGGAATAGACTCAACTTTGTGTACGTTGGTTGGGTCAGCCAACCTGGAGCACGAGGAGGAGAACGGACACGTGGACGCCGAGCTGACCAACAGGAGCCGGGACGCGATCAACGCGGCCAGCAACCGGGCCGTGACCGGGGGGCACGCCGATCTCACCCCCGCGCATCTGCTCCTCGCGCTGCTTGAGGGGCAGGAGAACGAGAACATCACCGACCTGCTGGCCGCCGTCGAGGCCGATCAGGCCGCCGTACGGACCGGCGCGGAGCGCGTACTGAGCGCGTTGCCCAGCGTGACGGGCTCCACCGTCGCCCCGCCCCAGCCCAACCGCGAACTGCTCGCCGTCATCGCCGACGCCGCCGAGCGCGCCAAGGAGCTGGGCGACGAGTACCTCTCCACCGAGCACCTGCTCATGGGGATCGCGGCGAAGGGCGGCCAGAGCGGGGACGTACTCTCCCGGGAGGGAGCTGATGCGAAAAAGCTCCTTGAGGCCTTTCAGAAGAGCAGGGGAGGGCGCCGGGTGACCACCCCGGATCCCGAGGGCCAGTACAAGGCACTCGAAAAGTTCGGTACGGACTTCACCGCGGCCGCGCGTGAGGGCAAGCTCGACCCCGTCATCGGCCGCGACCAGGAAATCCGCCGGGTCGTGCAGGTGCTCAGCCGCCGCACCAAGAACAACCCCGTCCTCATCGGCGAGCCCGGCGTCGGCAAGACCGCCGTCGTCGAGGGGCTCGCCCAGCGGATCGTGAAGGGTGACGTCCCGGAGTCCCTCAAGAACAAGCGGCTCGTCTCGCTCGACCTGGGCGCGATGGTGGCCGGCGCCAAGTACCGCGGTGAGTTCGAGGAGCGCCTGAAGACGGTCCTGGCCGAGATCAAGGACTCGGACGGGCAGATCATCACCTTCATTGATGAATTGCACACCGTTGTCGGCGCGGGTGCCGGCGGCGACTCCTCCATGGACGCCGGCAACATGCTGAAGCCGATGCTCGCCCGCGGTGAGCTGCGCATGGTCGGGGCGACGACTCTGGACGAGTACCGCGAGCGGATCGAGAAGGACCCCGCCCTCGAACGCCGCTTCCAGCAGGTGCTGGTCGCCGAGCCGACCGTCGAGGACACCATCGCGATCCTGCGCGGACTCAAGGGGCGGTACGAGGCCCACCACAAGGTCGTCATCGCGGACAGCGCGCTCGTCGCCGCCGCGACCCTCTCCGACCGGTACATCACCTCCCGCTTCCTGCCGGACAAGGCCATCGACCTCGTCGACGAGTCCGCGTCCCGGCTGCGGATGGAGATCGACTCGTCCCCCGTCGAGATCGACGAGCTCCAGCGGGCCGTCGACCGGCTCCGCATGGAGGAGCTCGCGCTCGACAAGGAGACCGACCCCGCCTCCAAGCAGCGCCTGGAGAAGCTGCGCCGCGACCTCGCCGACAAGGAGGAGGAGCTGCGCGGCCTCACCGCCCGCTGGGAGAAGGAGAAGCAGTCCCTCAACCGCGTCGGTGAGCTGAAGGAGAAGCTCGACGAACTGCGCGGCCAGGCCGAACGGGCCCAGCGCGACGGCGACTTCGACACCGCCTCCAAGCTGCTGTACGGCGAGATCCCCACCCTGGAGAGGGACCTGGAGGAAGCCTCCGAGGCCGAGGAGGAGGCCGCCAAGGGCACGATGGTGAAGGAGGAGGTCGGCCCGGACGACATCGCGGACGTGGTCGGCGCCTGGACCGGCATCCCCGCCGGCCGCCTCCTGGAGGGCGAGACCCAGAAACTCCTGCGCATGGAGGAGGAGTTGGGCCGCAGGCTGATCGGCCAGACGGAGGCGGTGCAGGCCGTCTCGGACGCCGTACGCCGCACCCGCGCGGGCATCGCCGACCCGGACCGCCCGACCGGCTCGTTCCTCTTCCTCGGCCCGACCGGCGTCGGCAAGACCGAACTCGCCAAGGCCCTCGCGGACTTCCTCTTCGACGACGAGCGGGCCATGATCCGCATCGACATGTCGGAGTACGGAGAGAAGCACAGCGTGGCCCGGCTGGTCGGCGCGCCGCCCGGCTACATCGGCTACGAGGAGGGCGGCCAGCTGACCGAGGCGGTCCGCCGCCGTCCGTACAGCGTCGTGCTCCTCGACGAGGTGGAGAAGGCGCACCCGGAGGTCTTCGACATCCTGCTCCAGGTGCTGGACGACGGCCGCCTGACGGACGGCCAGGGGCGGACGGTCGACTTCCGCAACACCATCCTGGTCCTCACCTCGAACCTCGGCAGCCAGTATCTGGTCGAGCCGCTGACGTCCGAGGAGGAGAAGAAGCAGCAGGTCCTGGAGGTCGTACGCGCGTCCTTCAAGCCGGAGTTCCTCAACCGGCTCGACGACCTGGTGGTCTTCTCCGCGCTGAACAAGACCGAGCTGGAGCGGATCGCCAGGCTCCAGGTCGACCGGCTCGCGAAGCGGCTCGCCGAGCGGCGGCTCACCCTGGAGGTCACCGACGCGGCGCTGGCCTGGCTCGCCGACGAGGGCAACGACCCGGCGTACGGGGCGCGGCCGTTGCGGCGGCTCGTCCAGACCGCCATCGGTGACCGGCTCGCCAAGGAGATCCTCTCCGGCGAGGTCAACGACGGCGACACGGTTCGCGTGGACGCGTTCGGCGACGGCCTGATCGTCGGCCCCGCGACAGCCTCCGGCAAGGAGCTGTAGGGGAGTTGCGGCCTGGTTTCGCCTGCGGGCCCGGTGGGGGCTTGTCGCGCAGTTCCCCGCGCCCCTGAGGTGATTGGGGCCGAGCGTGGTGAGTTCGCCGCGGGTTGTTCTGGGCTGAGCGCGCAGTTCCCCGCGCCCCTGAAAGGCGGGGCTGCGCCCCTGCCTTTCGTCTTTAGGGGCGCGCGGAACTGCGCGACAAGCCCCACCGGGCCCGCACACGCACAACGAACCCCACGCACCCCTCACGTCACGCCGGTGCAGCCACCCGCACACCCACCCGCGTACGGGTGGCCACCAGCTGCCCGTCCTGCGGATACGCATGCCACGTGCGCCAGTGCACTTGCCCCTCGTGCCGCTGGGCAAGCATCGCCGTGAAGGCGTGCGGGCTGCCGGGGAACACCCCCGCCAGACCGTTCGGATGGTCGGCCACCAGCGCGAGCAACTCCTGCGCGCGCCCCGCGAACGAGCCCCGCGACAACGTCTCCACCCGCGCGGCGAACTCGTACTCCCAGTCGCCCACCCGCTTGGCGACGCCGAGCGGCAACGGTGTGCTGCTGCCCGGAATACAGGCGACGGTTTCCGAACAGCTGCCCCGCTCCTCCTCCAATAGCACCTGGTGGGACGCCCCGAGCAGTCTCAACTGGAGCTTCGAACCCGAGAGTTCCAGATCGAGCGTGGCGAGCGCGGGCAGCGGTTCGCGACCGAGTGCCCAGGCGAGATCGGCCGCACGAGTGTCGGTGTAGGCGGTGTTGAGGGTCGTGAGCATGGGTCGGCTCCGCTGCACGCAAAAGGGTGGGGTTGGTGTCTGTGAAGGGTGAAGGCGAGTCGGTCCGTCGCACCCCGGTCGGCGCCGGGCGGGGATTGGGCCCGGGCGGCCAGGTCAGAAGGATGTTCCGGGGTCTGCGTCGGCGATTACGAGGGAATCATGAACGGCGCGTCCGCCACAGCGTTTTTACCCAACTTCGTAGGGTTTCCATCCCCCAGAGGGCTCCACAGCTCAACTGTTCAAGCAAGAAGTGCGCCATTGGCTCACACGTGCGCCTTCACGCCCCCCGCTCTCTCAACGCCCCTCAACGTCCCTCAACAACGCTCCTCGACACCCGCCCGGCTCTCCTCACACGGCGAAGCGCCGCCCGGCGCCGAATCCCGCCACACGGCGAAGCGCCCGCCGGGAGGTGACTCCCGACGGACGCTTGTGGTGCCGGACGGCCCGGACGCGTTTCCCCGTCCGGAGCTCAGCTGCCCCGTGTCAGCTGCCTCCGCCGCATCCGCCCCCATCGCCCCCGCCCCCGCAGGACAACGACCCGCCTCCGCAGGACGAACCGCCACCGCAGGAAGAACTGCTCCCCGTGGAACAGCCGCCGCCCGAGCCTGAACCCGAACCGGAGCCGCCGGCCCACCAGCTGTGCCTGGACCGGCGCGAACGCCTCGTGTTGCTGCGCCCCGCCGCGGACACGACGGCCACGAATGCCACCGCGATGACTGCCACCAGGATGATGCCTCCGATCATGGCGCCACCCTCCTTCCGTTCCCCCGAAGCGGCCCCCCGTGGGCTCTGCTTCTTGCCTGTGCTTCTGTGTGTGTTTGTGCCTGTTCCTCTTACTGCTCTGCTTGCTGTTTTCCCGTGTGTGCTTCTTGTGTGAAAGGGGGATGCCCCCGCGCCTCACGGACCAAAGCAGAGTTGAGCAACTCCAGAGGTTGAGCGCAGGATGACGGTCATGACCTCCGATGCACGCCGCCCGCTCCTCAACCGCCGCCTCGCAGAGTTCGGCACGACGATCTTCGCCGAGATGTCGGCCCTGGCCCTGAGCACCGGCTCGATCAACCTCGGCCAGGGCTTCCCCGACACCGACGGCCCCGAGGAGATCCGCGAGGCTGCGGTACGGGCGCTGCGCGACGGCCGCGGCAACCAGTACCCGCCGGGCCCGGGCGTGCCCGAGCTGCGTACCGCGATCACCGCGCACCAGGAGCGCCGCTACGGCCTCACGTTCGACCCGGACACCGAGGTCCTGGTCACGGCGGGCGCCACGGAGGCCATCGCCGCGGCCCTGCTGGCCCTCCTCGAACCGGGCGACGAGGTGATCGCCCTGGAGCCGTACTACGACTCGTACGCGGCGTGCATCGCGATGGCGGGCGGTACGCGCGTACCGGTCACCCTGCGCCCGCACGAGGACACCCACGACGGGGTCGTACACCAGCGTTTCCGTCTGGACCTGGACGAGCTGCGCGACGCGGTCACGGACAACACCCGGCTGCTGCTGATCAACACCCCGCACAACCCGACCGGCACGGTCCTCACCCGCGAGGAGCTCACCGCGATCGCCGAGCTGGCCGTCGAGCGGGACCTGCTGGTGGTCACCGACGAGGTGTACGAGCACCTGGTCTTCGACGAGGCCGAGCACATCCCGCTCGCGACCCTGCCCGGGATGCGCGGGCGCACTGTCACCATCGGGAGCGCGGGCAAGAGCTTCTCGTTCACCGGCTGGAAGGTCGGCTGGGTCACATCCACCCCGGACCTGGTGACGGCGGTCCGCTCGGCGAAGCAGTTCCTGACGTACGTCGCGTCAGGCCCGTTCCAGTACGCGGTGGCGGAGGCGCTGAGCCTCCCGGACACGTACTTCACGGAGTTCCGCGAGGACATGCGGGTCAAGCGGGACCTGCTGTCGGCCGGTCTCAAGGAGGCAGGCTTCAAAGTGTTCCGCCCCTCGGGCACGTACTTCATCACCACCGACATCCGCCCCCTCGGCGCTGTGCAGTCCGAAGGCGGCGACGGCTTCGCCTTCTGCCGAGCCCTGCCGGAACGGGCCGGCGTGGTCGCGATCCCGAACGCGGTCTTCTACGACCACCGCGAGGAGGGCGCGCCCTTCGTACGGTTCGCGTTCTGCAAGCGGACCGAGGTGCTGACAGACGCGGCGGAACGGCTCCGCAAGGCATTCGCGGGCTGACCGCCACCCTGCGGGACCGGTCGACGCGCCCCGCCGCCTGCCCGGCACTTCGCGCCGGAGGCCGTCATTTCGGCGCTTGCCGCACCGACACTGACGACGTACAGTTTTCTGTACGTGAAAGGAGTCGATTGTGAAGACCATGACGTATTCCGAGTCGCGCGCTCGCTACGCCGAGGTGCTCAACTCCGTCACCGACGACCGCGAAGAGGTCGTCATCACCCGGGCCGGACATGAGCCGGTCGTCATCGTCTCCCTTGAGGACTACGAGTCCCTGAAGGAGACGGCGTACCTGTTGAGAAGCCCGGCGAACGCCCGGCGCCTGCTCGCGTCCATCGACGAGCTGGAGAACGGCGGCGGCACCGTGCGCGAGCTGGCGACCGGCGGATAAGGGCCGCGCGTTGAAGATCACCTTCTCCTCCCGCGCCTGGGAGGACTACCTGTGGTGGCAGCTTCAGGACCGGAAGACCCTGAAGCGCATCAACACGCTCATCGCGGACATCGCCCGGAACGGCAACGAGGGGATCGGCAAACCGGAACCGCTCAAGCACGGATTCCAGGGCTACTGGTCACGCCGCGTCAACGACGAGCACCGACTGATCTACAAGGCCACCGAGGACGGCGTCCTGATCGCACAGTGCCGCTACCACTACGAAAGCTGACGGGACCCGGGGTCGGGCACAGCACCTGCTGACCCCGGCGTCACACAGCGCTCACGCAGGCCGGCAACGGTTGAAGCAGGGTTCCGGATCCTTCAACCGGACAACAACCGGGACGCGGACGCGGTGGTCAGGTTCTCCCCTCGATGCGCCCGATTTCAACGTCGGTGCTGGGATCCGACTTTGTTCGCGGACCTGCGCAGGCGCTTGGCCAGTGTCTTGTCCCGGGCCCTCAGGTGTCGTCCTGCCGCTTCCAGGACGGGCCCGGTAGCGGGGTGGTCGCAGCGCCACAGTTCGTCGGCGGCCTGCTCCAGGAGTGGCAGAACCAGGTCCTCCTCCTGTTCCAGGAACATGGCAAATGCCTCGTCCGCTACGCCGAGCGGACCCCACAGATGGTCCACGAGCCCCCAGAGCTGGAGTTCCCGACCGTCCCCCTCGGGGGTCTCACCACGGCCGACCAGCGCGATCGCCGCGGTCTCGGCACAGCCGGGGACCTGGGAGGCCGCGGCTTTGCGCAGGACCGCGAGCGCTCTGGGTTCGTCGAGTTCTGCCAGCACCGGCGCGGCGGCAAGGCGGCGGAGGGCCGCGTCGGCCTCCAACCCGGCGCAGGCGTCGATGAGCTGGACCGCGGCCGGTCCCTGGCCCCGGTGCCTGATCCATCCGGTGATCTCGGCGTGAGCAGCGTCCTGGTCGTAGTCGAGCAGGGCGTCGAGCAGTGTCGGGGCGCCGGCGTCGGCCAGTTCGCCGATGAGCGGAGCGTGGACTCCCTCGGCGAGAAGGTACTCGCGCAGCCCGTGGCGTCCCAGCGGGGTGAGCCTGAGCCGTGTCCCGGGCAGGGGAGCGCCGTCGCTGTTTTCGGTGCTTCCCCCGATGCCGAGGATGTCGAGGAGGATGTGGTCGCGCTCCCCGCTCGTCTCCGGGCCGGGCTCGACCTCCGCCGCCTGGTACTCGGCGAGGAGCGGGGCCGCTTGGCCGAGGATCTGCAGGAGGATCAGCTCCACCAGTCGTGCCTCCTGCTTGGGGAGGCCCTCGCGGAGCGCGCCGACGAGCAGCGCCGTCTCCAGCCACTCGCCGTCGGGAACCTCGTACAGCGCCCGCAGCACCACCGCCGCCAAGCCGTCGCCGTCCTCGGCCCGCATGTCCAGCGCGGCCAGCAGCACCGGAGGCAGGCCGAGATTCCCGAGGTCGTTCAGGGCATCGAGTTCGTCTTCGAGTGCCTGGCACCAGACCTCCAGAACTCCCCCGTCCCCCGCAGCGGCAGGCAGATCAGTACCCGGACGGGCGATTCCCGCGCCGATCTCCACCAGGTCCGTGTACAGAGCGAGCTGCCAGGGGCCGTCCAGGCAGGGCAGGTCGCCGGAGCTGCGCAGGCGGGCCAGCCGCTTGTCGCGCTCCGCGGGCCGGAGTGCGATCAGCTCGTCGTCCTGGGCCCACAGTTGCAGTTCCTGGACGGCCTGGCGGCCCAGTGCGGGCTTGAGCACGTCCCGGGACGTGACGGCTCGTCCGCCCTCGCACCAGTGGGCCAGGCGGAGCGCGGAGGCGATCAGCGGCACCTGCCGCGCGGCCGCGGCGAGCTCCGCGCGCGGTGCCAGGGAGACGGGGCGCACGGGGACGGACTCCGCGGCGAGGTCCTCGTCGTACTCGTCGTCGTGGATCTTGCCGCAGGAGCAGCGCCGCACGCCGGGGCCGGCTGCGGCCGGGGCCGCCGTAGGCGGCCTCGGGACCAGTTCGGCCAGTTCCTGGTCCAGGGCGTCGCGGTCGAACCAGGCGGGGTCGAACGCCTCCTCGCGCAGGGTTTCGACCAGGTCGGTCCACGGCTCGGGGGCCAGTGCGCCGCGGTCCGCGACGGCGTCGAGTACGGCCTGCAGCCCCCAGGCGCCGCCGGTGTCCTCGGCGTAGGGCATGGCGCGGCGTCCCCCGGTGCAGCGGACGCGTCGGTCGGACGCGGACGCGGGGAGGGTCTTCTCCAGGGTGATCCGGTGCCGCCAGTCGTCACCGAAGTCGTAGGTGTACTCCAGCCGGCCGCCCTCGTAGGGCAGTACCTCGGCCACGGTCACGGACTCCTCGTCGGCGTCGCGGAGGGGATCGCGGTCCAACGGTGCGTCGAAGTCGACGAATTGGCGGCCGGAGGAGGGTTCGGTGAAGGAATGCAGGTGCGAGTCGTGCCAGCCGAAGCACACTTGGATGATGTCGTGCAGGCAGCCGAGCGAGGTGTCGGCGGGCAGGGTGACCCGGCGCCAGATCGGCGGGCTGGTGTCTCGCAGGGCGATCTTCAACTGGTAGGTCGGCACGGGCTCGGCGGTCACGGCGAAGGGTTCCCTTGAGGCGGAGACGGATTCCGGCACCGGTAAGGCGCTGCGCCGCAAAGGTGTCGCAGCCGTCCGTGACGGGTACCGATGCCATCTTCCCGCACTGCGCCGAGTGGGCGAAGCACTTCTGGCACGAGCTGTCCGCCTGCGCGGATAGCCTTGACCCGCCGAGGGCCCGCGGGCAACCCGCACCCTCTCGAACAGTTGTAGGAGCCTGTGCCAGGAGTGGGCGTAGTGGCGAAGGTCTATCCGTCGGCAGAGCCCGAGCCGGCTGCTGCGGACCGGGAACGGTTGTCGGCCTGCCTGCCGGAACTCGCCGCGGGTGAGGCGGTGTTCCTTCCCGCGGATCCGCCCCGGATGGGACGGGTGGCGTTCTGGAAGCCCGGTGGTGAGCCGCCGGACCTCGGGGTGGAACCCACCGAACTCACCGTGGTCCGCCCGCACGGTTCCTCCGTACGCCGGGCGCGGGTGGTCGCCGTGCCGCTGTCGGTGGATCAGGCGCTGCCGCTGCTGACCCGCTGCCGGGCACTCGGCGCCGACGGCAGCGGGCGGGCGTCGGCCGGTACCGCGTTCTGGGGCGGGGCGGCCCTGCTCGGCCTGCGTCTGCTCGCCCGGGGCCGGATGCTGCCCGGGGTGTCGCCAGAAGGATTCGACGCGTGGCGGGTCGGCCCGCTGGACGCCGAGGACCACGAGCGGCTGGCTTCCCTGGCCGCCGCCATGCCCCCGGAGGCCCGCGCGGTCGCGGTTCCCGGACTCGCTCCCCTCACGCTTCCGGCGGCCGAGCCGCTGCTGCGTGCCTTCCTGGACGCCGTGGCCGACTCCCTCGCCCGCCCTCCCGCCGCCCGCCAGGTGACCGGCGGACCGGCGTTCGCGGCGCGCGCTCCGCAGTCCGTGCCCGAGCAGCGGGGCTGGGCGGCGGAGGTCGCCGCCGGCCGCGACGCGGGTCTGGCGGTGTCGCTGCGCCTGGAACTGGGCCGCGCGGACTCCTTCCGGGCCGTGGTCCAGCTGCGCAGCCTGGCCGATTCCACCGTGCTCGCCGACGCCGCGGACCTCTGGTCCGGGAGGGCCACCGCCCCCGAACTGTTCGGCCCACGGGCTCAGGTGGACACGCTGCTGACGCTGCGCCGGGCCGCCCGCGCCTGGCCCCCGGCCGGACGGCTGCTGGACTCCGCCG
>NZ_JAPWHT010000049.1:0-36391 GCF_027270795.1 Streptomyces sp. ActVer | reverse complement strand
GGGTTGACCCCGTTGACCTGCGGCGACTCGGTTGGATGGCAAGGACTGGGAGCGACTGTGTTCCCTGTCGAAGGACATGATGTCCGGTGACAGCGAACCTTGACCGTTGGCCGCTGAACATTGACCACTGCTCGATGGCGCGGTGGCGGCGGCTGCTGGGCTACCGGGTGAGCGCGGCGAGGTAGGCGTCCAGGGGCTGCACATACCCCGGGAGGCGTTCGAGGAGGTCCCACCAGCGGATAGCCGAGATCTCCTCGGTGGGCTCGAAGGCGCGGGTCTCGGCGCAGGTTCCTGCGTACAGGGCCAGATATTCGGCTCGCCGGTCAGGCGCCAGCACGAATCGCGCGTAGCCGATGAACCGCAACCGTTCATCAGGCTGTTGCCCGCTCTCTTCCAGCAGTTCGCGCGTGGCCGCCTGGCGAGGGGATTCGCGCTCTTCGATGCTCCCCCCTGGAAGCTCCCAGGACTGACGGTAGCGATCGAAGACCATGAGGACCCGGCCGGCTCGCCACAAGGCCACCAGCGCCGCCGGCAGCGGGGCGTCCTGAGGCGGCGCTGTCTCACCGCCCCGCGCGAACGAGATCAAGGAGTTGCCACGGCCATCGGCTGCAAGCGGTTTATCTGCGGGGTAGGCCACGGTCGGATGCTTCCCCATGCGACTCCACGAGAAGCCCTCCGCCCCCGCGCTCCGGCCGGTCAACGGCTTCCACCTCTCCCCGGTCGCCATCGTCCAGGCCACCGGCCGTCGCCCCCGCTTCGGCATGTCCGCCGACCGGGCTGCCTTCCGCGTTGCTGAGCTGGAGGACACCGGCCCGCCCAGCTCCAGTGCCCACGGCATCGTGTACGTGGACGCCCTCGCACCGCCGACCGGGCAGTGGCGGTGGGCGAGCTGGGCCGCGTCCTGGCCCCGGCGGCCGACTGGTTCTGACCCGGGCGCTGCGGCGCGGCGCGGAACCCGTCTGGGAGAAGCAGGCACACGCGGCCAGGCTCGCGGTGGAGCACATGAACGAGCGGCCCGCGAAGCCCGCGATGTGGGACCGGCCCTACCGGCTGTGGATCGCCCACGCCGACGAACTCCAGTGCGGGCTGGGCGAGAAACAGGCGCAGATCATGCTGCGCGAAGCTCACCAGGTGTTGCCCACACTGCCCGGCCGCCGCGCCCTCCTGCTGGTCCTGCGGCGCCCCGCGTGTGTTCCAGCTGGGCCTGGCACCGCCGATAAGATGTCGGGGCCCGGGTGCCGCCCCGGTGACGGGCCCACGTCCGGCGAGAGGCCCCCCAGTGACCCAGCACCGTTCTGCCCGTGCGGCGGTGTTCTCGGCCGGCTCCTGGGGTACCGCAGTCGCCAAGATCCTGGCCGACGCCGGCACCCACGTCATCGTGCACGCCCGCCGGGACGAGATCGCCGACGCGATCAACACGGTTCACCGCAACCCCGGCTATTTCCCGGATGTCGAGCTGCCGCCCACTCTGACGGCCACGACCGACCCGGCCGCCGCGCTTCACGGCGCCGACTACTTCGTGCTGTCCATCCCCGCCCAGTCCCTGCGGACCAACCTCGCCGCGTGGACACCGCACATCGGGCCCGACACCGTGATCGTGTCGCTGATGAAGGGCATCGAACTGGGCAGCAGGGAACGAGCGAGCCAGGTCATCACCGAGGTGACCGGCGTGAGTGCGGACCGGGTCGCGGTGCTGTCGGGCCCGAACCTCGCCCGCGAGATCATGAAGGGCCAGCCCGCCGCCGCCACCGTCGCCTGCGCCGACGAGGACGCCGCCCGACGCTTCCAGCAGGCGTGCCACACCTCGTACTTCCGGCCCTACACCAGCAGCGATGTGACCGGCTGCGAGCTGGGTGGAGCGGTGAAGAACGTCATCGCTCTGGCGGTCGGCATCGCCTCCGGGATGGGCCTGGGCGACAACGCCTCGGCCATGCTCATCACACGCGGGCTGGCGGAGACCACCCGGCTGGCTGTGGCCATGGGCGCCCACCCGGCCACCCTCGCAGGGCTTGCCGGCCTCGGCGACCTGGTGGCCACCTGCTCGTCCCCGCTCTCCCGCAACCGCACCTTCGGCACCCACCTCGGCCAGGGCCTGAGCGTCGAACAAGCGACGGCCGCCACCCGGCAGACTACCGAGGGCGTCAAATCCGCCGAGGCGATTCTCGCCCTGGCCCATGCCCAGGGCGTGGAGATGCCGATCACGGAAGTGATCTCCGCCCTGCTGCATGAGAAAGTCACCCTCGACGAGGCCGCCGCCGCGCTCATGCAGCGGCCCCCCAAGCCCGAGCGTTGACACCCGGCGCCCCGGTTAAGGGGCCGCCCCCGCACCCTTTCCCCTCCCGCCCGAAGGCTCCTGCCCGTGCACGTGCCGTCGCTGTCCAGATCGCCGTCACCGCCGCCCTCATGACGTGGATGATCACCGGCTTAACCCGGACCTGGCCCGGCCTGGCGCCCGCTACCGCGCTTGGTACCCGGCCGAGGCAGTGGGCGAGCAGAAATGGGTCGAGAGCGGCGCTAAGGCGCTGGCACTGTGGGGCGATGTTGTTCAAGCTCACCGGGTCGAGCTGCTCGGGCAAGACGACGCTCGCCTACGCCACCGCCAGCAGGCTCCCGCACATCGTCGTGCACGACTTTGATGAACTTGGTGTGCCAGCGGGCGCCGACCTGCACTGGCGCCACCGGATGACCGAGATGTGGGTGCAGCGCGCGCTGGAGTACCAGGAGCGCGGCATCGACCTGTTACTCACCGGCCAGTCTCCCCTGGGTGAAGTCCTCGCCGTGCCCTCCGCGCCGCTTCTCGATGGCATCGCCGTATGCCTGGTCGATGTCGCCGACGAGGTCCGGCGCGCTCGTCTTGCCGCACGTGACCCCGGCCGGTGGGACACGCCGGCCGTCGACGCCTTCCTCGGTTGGGCCACATGGCACCGGCAGCACGCTCTCAACCCCCGCCACCGGCCCGACATCATCATCGACAACAGCTGGCACAAGATGGTCTGGCACCGCTGGACCAGCTGGCATGCCTGTGATCCCCGATGGCGCACTCAACTGCTCGACACCACGGACCAACCATTGCCGAACTCCGTGGGCCAGGTCGAGCGATGGATCACGGAGCAACGCGACGCACATCAAGTCGGCCGACTCTCCCTGGGGCACGGTTGGGCTTCGTGATCCGTGCGAGCATTCCGGGCATGGCATCGACGGTCTTGCTCGGGTCGACACCGATCGGAACTGCCGTCCCCCCGCATGACCATCGATCGGCGCCCTGACAACGCGCCTGCCACGCCTCAAAGCCAAACGGAAACGGCGGCGACTCACGCAGGTGAGTCGGCGCCGCGTCTGATCTCAGTGGGCGGTTCGTGAGTTGATGTCCGTTCCGGACTTGGTTACTGCTTCTTGCTGAAGGTGCCGGGCTCGGCCTCGGTGAGGATTCCTAGTGTGACCAGGCGTTTCATCTTGGCTCGGGTGCGTTCGATGTGTTTCGGCAGGAGCTCGAAGTCGAGGGTCTGGCAGATGTCGCGGGCCCTCAGTGGGCCGGTGGTGTCGTTGAAGACGGCGAGGATGCGCGGGTAGTCCGGGTGCTCGGGCAGCTCCAGACTCCCTGATGGGTCGGGGCTCTGGACCGGGATTCGGTCGGCGAGGCCGGTGATGGTCGTGCGGGTGATGGCGAGGTGTTCCAGACGCAGTTCGGCCTCGCGGAGCTGGGTCTGAAGGGTGTCGATCTGGGTGCGGAGATCGCCGGCCAGGGCCCGGGCTGCGTCTTCCTGAAGGTCAAGCGCCTGGAAGAGGGGGTTGAGGTTCACGCGCCGGCCATCTGCGGATCGCGCCAGGTGAGCGTGTTGGCGTCGGTGAGCCGACGGGCCATGACGTGGGTCATGGCCCAGTAGACGCGTGAGGTGGAGGAGGCCGGGCGGTGTTCGTAGTCGCGGACCAGGCGCCGGTGCAGTATCAGGGTCCCGAACGTCTGCTCCACCCGCCACCGTTTCGGCTGCGGAACGAATCCCTTCTCCTCAGGGTTGCGCCGGACGATCTCGACGTCGATGCCGAGGGCGGCCCCGTGCGTGACGACCTGGTTCTTGAAGCCCTGGTCGACCAGGGCCTTGCTGACCGAGCCGCCGGCCGCGACGGCGACTTGGTCGAGGAGAGCGATGCCAGCGGCGTTGTCGTGGACACTCGCGGCCACCACGGTGACGGCGATGACCAGGCCGAGGACGTCCACGGCCAGTCCCCGCTTGCGGCCAGGCATCCGTTTCGCGGCGTCTTTGCCCGTCGTGACTGCGGGGACCCCGGTGGCCGCCCGGACACTCTGGGTGTCCAGGATCACCAGGGTCGGGTCCTCTAATCGCCGGTTCCTCTCCCGCACCTGGCAGCGCAGCAGTTCATGGATCTGCTGGTCGGTGCCGTCGTCCCGCCAGGCGGCGAAGTAGTAGTACGTCGCGCTCTTCGGCGGCAGGTCGTTCGGCAACAGGGCCCACTGACAGCCGGTCCGGGACTGGTAAAGGATCGAGTTCACGATCTCCCGCATCGGATAGCGGCCCTGGTGGCCGCTCACGGAACGGTGGCGGTTCTTCCAGGCCGTGAGCACCGGCTCGATCAACGCCCACTGCTCGTCGGACAAGTCGCTCTGGTACGGCTTGCGTTCACTCATCCAACCGATCCCAGCAGGCCACCGGCACCGGACCGGAACGTTCCGGCTTCGCCCACACCATCAGGCGACACCAGAACCGCTCATAGACTCACGAACCGCCCACTCAGACGTCGACGGGGGTGACCTTGCGGCCCAACTTGAGGTACAGCTCGGCACCTTCAAGTTCCCTCAATCACGACTTCGCCGAGCGTCTGCCGTACGGAAACCACCGTTAGCATCGACAGCCGCAGCCAGCCGTATGGGACCCGCTCACGGCAGGTTCTTGATTGCCATCGCCGCTACACGCTCCGTACCCTGCACAGCAACGCGTCGACGGAGACGAGTAGCCACAGATCACACGAGCCGAGAGAGCCGCCGGAAGCTGGGAAGGCGGTCTCGTGCTCTGTGGTGAAGACCCTCCCGAGCGCGGGGAGGAACGACCCCGCTCGGTGGTCCAATGCCCCGCCGGCCGGCCCCCGTCACCGGGCCGAATGAGGCCGCCACCGCGTGGCGGCGAAAGTGCGGTGGTACCGCGAGTTGCCCTTCTCGCCCGCACTCCCAAGGGATCATGACGACGTCCTTCGGAGGACCCGAATGATCCACAGCCGCGTACACGTCTCCGACCTGCGAGAACACATCGGCCGTACCGTTTCTGTCTGCGGATGGGTGAACACCCTTCGCCTGCAGAGCACTATGCAGTTCGTCATCGTGCGCGACAGCACCGGCATGGTGCAGGTGACCCACAAGCGCAAGGACGGGCCGGTGGAGGCCCAACTCGAAGCTCTCACCCCCGAATCCGCAGTCAAGATCACCGGCCGCGTCGTCGACGCCGCCCAGGTCAAGCTTGGCGGCCTGGAAATCGTCCCTGAGGCGGTTGAGGTCCTGAACCCGGCCGCCACACCGCTGCCGATCGACGAGCACACCGGCCTGGAACAACGGATGGACTGGCGCTTCCTGGACGTGCGCCGCCGTCCCGCCACTCAGCTGATGTTCGCCGTGCAGACCTCCCTGGAACAGGGCATGCGCGAGTACGCCTTCGCGCAGGGCGCCACCGAGATGCACACCCCCAAGCTCATGGGCACCGCCTCAGAGTCGGGGGCTGAGGTCTTCAAGCTCGGCTACTTCGGCGGCAGCGCCTACCTGGCGCAGTCACCGCAGTTCTTCAAGCAAATGGCGATCTCGGCGGGCGTCGACAAGGTCTTCGAGATCGGGCCGGTCTTCCGCGCCGAGCCGTCGTTCACCTCCCGGCACGCCACCGAGTTCACGGGCGTCGACGTGGAGTTGGCCTGGATCGACGGGGTCGAGGACGTGATGGCCTTCGAGGAGCAGATGCTCGCCCACGCGATCGCCAAGGTCGCGGACGCACACGGCGGGGCGATCGCCGAGCGTTTCGGTGTCGAGGTCACCGTGCCCACGACGCCATTCCCCCGCGTCACCATGGCCGAAGCGCAGAAGATCCTGCGCGAGAGCGGCTGGGACCGGGCAGGGGGCAAGGAGGACCTGGACCCTGAGGGTGAGCGGAGCATCAGCGCTCACATCCAACAGGCCACCGGCCACGAATTCGTGTTCATCACTCACTACCCGGCCAACATCCGGCCCTTCTACCACATGCGGCCGGCCAACGACCCGAGCGGGACGCTCAGCTTCGACCTGCTGTGGAAGGGGCTGGAGGTCACCACCGGTGCGCAGCGCGAGCACCGGTATGACGTACTGCTGGAGCAGGCCGCCGCGAAGGGCATGAGCCCTGAACCGATGCGGGACTACTTGAACGCGTTCCGGTACGGGTGCCCGCCCCACGGTGGGCTCGGGATGGGCCTCGGGCGCGTGCTGATGGTGCTGCTCGGCCTGGACTCCATCCGCGAGGCCAGCTTCCTCTTCCGCGGGCCGAACCGGCTCACCCCGTAACTGGTCGCGCGGCCAGCCTGGGTGTGAACAGCTCCAACGCCTCCTCCCAGCGGAACCGGTCCGCCCCACCGCCGGCCTTCGGCTGGTGAGGCTCGTACGAGCCGATCAGGACGCCCATCTCGCGTAACCGCTCCACGCTCTGGCGGTACGCGGGATGGGCGGCCTGGGCGGAGTTCAGATACGGGAGGACCGCGGTGCGGATGCCGAGCCCGTACGCCT
Organism: Streptomyces sp. ActVer; assembly: GCF_027270795.1. Classification (NCBI taxonomy): domain Bacteria; kingdom Bacillati; phylum Actinomycetota; class Actinomycetes; order Kitasatosporales; family Streptomycetaceae; genus Streptomyces; species Streptomyces sp. ActVer. The sequence goes on along the minus strand of NZ_JAPWHT010000049.1, from coordinate 29,643 downwards.
CACAAAGGATGGCCAGCGCCAGGGTGTCGGAGATGCCGGCGGCCCACTTGTTGATCGTGTTGAAGGTGGCCGGCGCGACCGCGATGGCGTCAGCAGGCGGCAGCGGACGAGGGTCTCCGGGCGAACGCCAGGCCGAGCGGATCGGGTAGCCGGTCTGTGCCTCGACCGTCTCGGCGTCGAGGAAGCCGAGGCCCTGCGGGGTGGCGACGACACCCACGTCCCATTCTGCTCCCTGAGCAGCAGTGATCAGCGTGCCGACGTCGCCTGCGACACCGGCCGCGCATACGACGACGTACAGGAACGGCTTCTGGATCTGCCGGTCGGGCTGCTCACTCACGCGGGGACTCCAGAGAAAGTCGAAGGCCGTGACGACGTCTTCGAGGATGCCGGGGCGTAAGTGCCAGGGGTAGGCGGCGGCCCCGGTGAACAGGCACATACTGCCCTGCATACGGTCAGGTACTGGGCAGGGTCGGCGGCTGCCGCCCGCGCCCCGGCGACGAGGACCTCCCACCGCGCGACTGCTACGTCGCGCCCTTGACCAGGAAAGGCCCCCATGAGGCAACCGCCCCTAAATGCCGTTGCTGAAAGCTGGCTAGATGCGAAGCGCGGGGACTACCCGAGACGTCCTGGGACGTCCTACTGATCACCAAACGGTCAACGCGCCTCCCCCATAGGCTGCGGAGCATGGATCTCACCCTTTGGGCCCGTGACCTGGCCGGGTCCCTCCTTGCCGAGCCCCTGCCGCGGCGCTGGGCGCACTCTCAGGGCGTCGCCGCAAAGGCGCAGTCCCTGGGGGGAATCCTGGGCGACGATGCGGAACTCTTGTGGGCCGCGGCGATGCTGCACGACATCGGCTACACGCCGTCACTGGCCACAACGGGCTTCCATCCGCTGGACGGCGCCCGCTACCTGCGCGACCATTCGGCGGCGGACGAGCGCCTGGTACGGCTGGTCGCCAATCACTCGTGCGCACTGTTGGAGGCAGAGGAGCGCGGACTGCGGGAGGAGCTGGAGGCCGAGTTCCCGATCCTCGACCACGCCGAGCTGGTGGATGCTCTCGTGTACTGCGACATGACCACCACCCCGGACGGCACTCCCACCACCGTGGATGTCCGGCTGTCGGAGATCCTCACCCGGTACGACCGCGACAGCATCGTCGGCCGGTTCATCCGCCGGGCCGACGAGGATCTTCGCACTGCTGTGTACAGAGTCGAAGCCCGGCTGATCCTGGCCGAGCGGTAAGGCAGCGCACCGCGCTCAGTCGACGTGGGGATGCGTCCCGTCCAGGTAGTGGGCGATCTGCTTCCTCATGGAGGGGTGGATGTCGTACGAGTCCAGATCACCGGGCAGGACCCAACGGACGTCGTCTGCTTCGTCGTTGACAGTCGGTTCGCCGCCGACGGGGCGTCCGATCACGGTCACTTCGTATGCCTGCCGGATCTCGCCGTCCGTGTAGGCGACCACATGTTCGGGGAGAGAGTAGACGCCAAGGAGGCCGATGGGCATGACATCGACTCCGGTCTCCTCCTTGCATTCCCGCACCGCGCACTGGGCCGGGGATTCGCCAATGTCCATGGCTCCGCCGGGGAGTGCGTACTGACCGGTGTCGCGGCGGCGCTGCAGGAGGATGGCACCGTCGGTCTCCCGGGCGGCGAGCATGTTGCACGCGGGGATCAGGGTGTTCGGCTTGGGTGCGTTCTCGTCGTACCAGTACTCCGTACGTCCCATCGCGGGCCGCGCTCCTCACATGGATTCGGGTGACCAGGGTTTTGCAGTCTCCCAGACGGCGTCGAAGCTGCCGGCGTAGTGGTCGAACCAGCCGTCGTCCCCCAGGCGGCGCAGTTCGAACAGGGGGTTGGCGCTGGCGGGCTGCCCCCACACGTGCGGGTTGACGAGGAGTACGTCGTCGAAGCGGAACAGGCTGTTGTACAGGGTCGTGTCGTGGAGGCGCACCTCACAGCCGGGGGTGCCGATCAGCTTGCGGTAGTAGGTGAGCGATGCCCTGATCTTGGCGGAGAGCGTGCCGCCGATCCCTTCTTCCTCGTCGCGGACGGCGACCGCATTGCCGGACGGGTCGCCGAAGCACAGGCGGACCCGGACGCCGGCGTCGGCGCGCTCGGCAAGCATCGCCGCCACGCGCGGGTTCGTCTGGGCGAAGAACGTCCCGCTGAACACCAGGACATCGATGTGCTCCTGCGCGGACTTGAGGAGGCGGACCCAGGTCTTCTGCGGGACACTCGCGCGGTTGGGAAAGGCAGCGACCAGTTCCGCCTGCTCCGTCGGCTGGGCCGGCGCGTCGTCCTCCTCTGGCGGCCACAGATACGATTCGTCCACGCCGAGATGCCTCGCAACCGCCCAGCGGTGCCTGCGAAGTGGCTGCCGGCCCAGGCTGATCCAGCGCTCCACCGTCTTGACGTCGACTTCGCAAGAGGCCGCAAGGTCCTCCGGCGTCACCTTCCGCTGGATCATCACCGTACGCAGCCGCTCGTTCACATCCGCATCCTCGCAGGACGTCCCGGGACGCGGCAAGATCTTGCGGGACGCCAGGACGTCCCAAGGGGGCACTATTAACAGGCAGTTCACGCTGCTTACCCTGGGCACGTGCAGCTCATCGTGCTCTGGGACGTAGACCACACCCTCGTAGACAACGCTGGCGTCAGCAAAGAGATCTACGCCAACGCTTTCAAGGCCCTCGCGGGGCGGGATGCCGACCTGCCCGCGCCGACGGAAGGACGCACCGACCGGGCGATCATGCGCGAGATGTTCGTCCAGCACGCTCTGCCGGTTCCCGGATGGGAGTCGGCGCGGCAGGCGCTGGAAGAAGCCGGGCGGGGCCGCGAGGAGGACCTGCGGCGACGAGGCCGGGTTCTGCCCGGTGTCCAGGAGGCGTTGAAGGCGCTCGCGGCTGACTCCGAGGTCTGTTCCTCGGTCCTCACGGGCAACATCGCAGCGAATGCGCGCGTCAAGCTGGGGGCTTTCGCTCTCGACGTCCTGCTCGACATGTCCGTGGGTGGGTACGGCGAAGACAGCGAGGACCGGGCCCAGCTCGTCGACGCTGCCCGGGCCCGGGTACATGCCGTCTATGGCGTGGCGATGACGACGCCGACCGTGCTGATCGGTGACACGCCTCGTGACGTGCAAGCCGCGCATGACGCCGGGGCACACTGTGTTGCTGTCGCCTCGGGCATCCACTCGGTGGCGGAACTCCGTGCCGCCGACGCCGACTTCGTCTTTCCGGATCTGACGGACACCGAGGGCCTGTTGGCCCACCTGCGGGCAGCAATGGCCTGAATCGGCCATTCCCGCCATCGTGGGGCCCTCGTCGAGGTCAGGGCTTTGGATCGTGGCAGGTCAGGGGCGCAGGGCGTAGCAGCGCATCGAGTCCAGGTCTTCGCTTTGGACCGATGACCAGAGCGCGGTCAGCAATTCCTCCTGTTGCGCGGTGATTCCGAGGGATTTCCGTTCCGCTGGGAGGCGTTCAGCAATAGGGGTAACCACCCAGAAGGTTCCGCCGGGCGGGAGGAGGCATCGGATGTGGTCGAGGAACGCGGGCTTGTCCTTGATGAAGGCGAACACCAGGCGGCAGGTGACGAGGGCGTAGCCGGCGTCGGGAAGCACGCTGGTGTCGTCGGTCTCGATGTCCAGCTGCTGGAAGACCGGGCCGTCGTTCGCATTTTGCTCGGCCTGCGCGATCTTCAGAGCGGCCGAGGAGCAGTCGATCGCCGTGGTGCGGTATCCCAGGTCGGCGTGCAGGTACTGGGCGAGGGCCCCGTCGCCGCATCCGATGTCGAGCGCGGGCCGGCTGCGGCCGGCGCCGAGAAAGTGGCGGGTCAGCTGCTGTTCCTCGGGGTCGAGGCCGCGGTAGCGGCGTCCCGATGCCCACAGCGGGTCCCAGTAATCGGCTGGGTTTGTGAGCGTCATGGGTTGGCGGGCTCCTCGGTCGGGGTCAGGGAGATGGGGGCGGCGGGGCCGAGCGCGCGGACGGGCGAGTTCCACAGCACCAGGAACGGGACGATCAGGGCCGCGGTGATGAGCGTGAGGGTGGGGCGCAGGCCGAGCAGGGTACCCAGCGCGCCGGCGGCGAGGGCGGCGAACGGACGCAGGCTGAAGGCGAGCCAGGAGCCGGTGGCCTGGGCCCGTCCTTGGAGATGGTCGGGGGCGAGTTCCTGGCGGACGGCGCGCTGGAGTCCGCCGTGGCACACCGCGGCACCGGTTTGGATGACCATGCCAGCGCCAATGGACAACTGCCCGCCGAGCCCGGGGGCGGCGAGGACCAGAGGGATCTGGGCGAGGGGGTTGAGGGCGAGCGCGCCGAGCATCACCTTGCCTGGGCCCCAGCGTCGTTCCAGGGGCTGCCAGACGAGGGCTCCGAGGATGCCGCCGATTCCGCCGGCGCCCATGACGATCCCGAGGGCGGTCGGGCTCCAGTGCAATTCGCGCAGCAAGTTTGTTTCCGCAGAGACCGTGTCCCCCGCAGGCCGTGTCGCTTTACAGCCGAGCTGCTGGTTCGGCTCGTGTCGCATTCGCGCAGCTCATCATGTCGCTTTCCCCGGGCCGGCACGTGATGAAGCCCACACTCCAGCGAGCACACTGCCGGGGAGTTGGGCCTGTCGAGAGGGCCGACGACATCAAACCAGTTTCCCGCCTGTGTGATGGCCACTTGGGTGTCACGCGCGATGTGGCAGCCTCTGAGGAGCAGTGGCCAAAGCGTGGCGTCCAGCACGCGCGGTGCTGGCGCATGCATCTTCCAGGAAGTGCAGCTGGCTACCCGGGTTTGAGCATGCGAAGTGCTTCGTGCTTCACCAAGAGCGGTATTTCTGGCTCCGGGGCAGAGCGGAAAGTCTGATCACGGGCGTCCTGGTGGACGTGGCAATTGATCAGGTAAGAAGACCTTGGGCGGCCCCCGGCGGTGCCGCCCGCCGGGGGGCGGGGTCAGTTCGTGCCCAGCATCTTCCGCATTTGGGTGATCTCTGCGTTCTGGGCGGTGATGATGTCGTCGGCGAGTTCCTTGGCGGGACCGTAGGTGCCCTGCTTCTTCTCGGTCTCGGCCATCTCGACGGCGCCTTCGTGGTGCTCGATCATCATGGTCAGGAACATGGTGTCGAATGCCGTGCCGGAGGCATCTCGCATGTCGTCCATCTGCTGGTTGTTCATCATGCCGGGCATGGACGAGGCGTCACCGTGATCCATGCCGTCCATTCCGTCCATGCCTTGGGGGACCTTCTCGTCCCAGGCCCTCAGCCAGGCGGACATGGTCTCGATCTCCGGGTCCTGCGCCTTTTTGATCTGTGAGGCGAGGGCCTTGACGTTGCTGGAGGAGGCCCGGGTCTCGGCCATGTCGGCCATGGTGATGGCCTGGCGGTGGTGCGGGATCATGCCCTGAGAGAAGGTGACGTCGGCCTGGTTGTGCTCGCCTGCCGGGATGGAGGCGGACGTGGTGGTGCCGGGAGAGGTGTCGGCGGTGCCGGTGTCGCCGTTGCCGCCGCAGGCGGCCAGGACGAGCGCGGCCGCCGCTGCCGTGGCGGTCAGGGCGGTACGGCGGGTCAGGGAACGGTTCGCGTGCATGGGAGGGCTCCTGGGATCGAAGGGGATCAGGGCATACCTGGACGCGGCGACAGGCCCGTGTGTGAGGGCGGTGTGCCGCGGGGCGCTTCCTATATCCGCAGGAGTTGGAGTTCGGCGAGCGAGGGCGGAGAGCGTCCGCCTGCGGGCTGGTACGGCACCGGGGTGAGGGGCTGTGCTGCCGTGGCCATACCGCTGGGCACCGAGGCGGCCAGGGCCGGGATCACGGCGGGAGCGGGGATCGCCCCTGAGGCGCACATCTGGTCCGCGTGGCTTGCGTGCCGCTCTGCGCTGCCGCAGTCATCGGTGTGGCACGCGTACGGCGAACCGGCATCAGCTGCCATCTGGCGCGAGGCATGCGGCCCGGCGTGTTCGGAGGGGACGGGGTTCGCGGACGCCAGGCCGTGCATGCCCACGAGCGCGACCAGCACCGTGAGCACCAGCAACGCCCGCAGCCCCAGCGTCGACTGCGGCCACGAAGACGACGTCGGCGTGCTCGGGCTCACAGCGTCATCGTAGGCGCGGCCGGGGCCAGGCGCGCGGGCTTGCAGCCCTGGACTCAGCGCACGGTGAGGGTGCCCTTCATGTTCGGGTGGATGGTGCAGAGGTACGAGTAGCTGCCGGCCTTGGACGGAGCGGTGAAGGCGACTGTTGCGCCGCCCGTGATGTTGCCGGTGTCGAACGTCGTCTTGTCCCCGGTGGCGGTCACGGTGTGCGGGACCGAATCCCGGTTCACGACGGTGATCTTCGCTCCGGGGCGTACCTGAAGATCCGCCGGGCTGAAGGTGAAGTTCTCGATCACGACGCGCGCCGTGCCGGTGCCGTCACTGGTTGCGGCGGATGAGGGGCTGGTGGCGGGGGCGGTGCCGTTGCCGCCATTTGAGCAGCCGGCCAGGGCGAGCAGGGTGAACACTCCTGCCACGGCGCGAGCGGCACGGCCCCGGTGCGGACGGGTGGGTGACATGCGGTTCGGCCTTTCGGGCGAGGGCTGTGGGGTCAGAGCGCGGCCGTCGGACCGCCATCGCACTCAGGCTCGCCGCCCAAGGCGGCGCTCGCCATGGCGGTACCGCCGTCCGCATCGCCTGTTCGCCTGAAAGCTGGCCCGGCGCAACACGGGTGCGGGTGTGGGTGTCAGCGGGGTGAGGTGGTGGCGTGGCGGAACAGGAGGGCCGCGGCGGTGGTGAGGGCGGCCAGCCAGGCGAGGGCGAGGAGCAGGGCGCCGGTTTCGTCGAAGGTGGGGGTGATGGCTGCGTCGATGAGGACGCGGCCGGGGCCGTAGCCGGGCAGGGCGTGGGCCCAGGTTGGGGGCTGGGGGTGCAGCATCGGGCTCTGTTCGATGCCGATGTCGAGGAAGGGCACCAGGAAGGCGATGAGGACGCCGCCGACGCGGCCGAAGATCGGGCCGATCAGGACGCCGATCAGGGCGTAGGTGAGGGCGATGAGGGTGTTGGCGGCGATGTAGAGGCCCCATTGGCGGGCATCGAAGACGGTTGCGGTGACGGCGAGGGAGGCGGCGGTCGCGAGCAGCGCCAGCAGGGTGACGACGGCCAGCCGGGAGGCGAGCAGGCTGCCGGGGCGGAAGCCTGCCAGGGCCAGGCGCTGGTCGGCGGAGCGGGCGTTCAGGACGGTGAACAGTCCGGCGAGGGTGGCTAGTGAGGCGATGGCGATCGGGGCCATGGTGCCGCCGTGGACGTCGGGGAGCCAGACCTGTTGGGAGAGGGCGCGGCCGTGCTCGCGCACCGTCATGGAGGTGAACTCGTCTGGGGTGGTGGCCACCGCGAGGAGGACGAAGACCACGGGTACGGCGACGAGCAGCGCCCACAGCACGTGGTTGCGCCCCGTCTCCCGCAGGCCCATCCGCACGCCTGCCGCCACCTGGTCGACGGCCGAGCCGGGTCCGGCATGGCGGCGGGGCCGGGCGACGCGGCTGGTCGCGATGATCACCGTCCAGCCGGCCGCAGCCGCCGCGGCGGCCCAGGCCAGGGCCCAGCCGAGATCGCCGATCTGCCCGCCATGGCCGGAGGGCAGGTCGATCATCCACAGGGTCACGAAGTGGGTCGGCAGGATGCGGGTCACCGGACGGTCCGCCGCGCCGATCGCGGGACCGAAGAACACGTCCAGGATCCACACGAACAGCACCAGCACGGTGCCGTTGACCGGGTTCGCGACCAGGACGCCGATGAGCGCACCGATCGCCAGGTAGATCACCGCGAACATCAGCGTCCCGGCCAGTACCCGCCCCGGATCGTCACCGAGTCCGGTCCGCAATTGAAGGGCCAGCAGGGCAGCTGCGGCGGCCAGCAGTGCCAGTGCCAGACCGGTGGCCATGCGGGAGGCGACCAGACGGGAGGGGGCCAGCCCGGCCAGGACCAGGCGCCGGTCGGCCGCGCGGGCGCCGCGCATCTGGAAGTACATGGCGATCGCGGCGATGAAGGCGGCGGCCCACCCGGCGGTGGCGGTCTGCACCGCGGGACCGCCGGGGCCGCCGAGCAGCTCGGCGGCATCCGCCATCGGTCCGGCGGCCACCACCACGAACGCCACCGGGACCAGGACCAGCACGAGCAGGTTGACCGGGGTCCGGGCGGCCTCGATGAGGAACCGGCGGGTGAACGGCGCGGCGGTCACCGGGGCACCGCCCGCCCGTCCCGCAGCTGAACGATCCGGTCGAAACGCTCCTGGTCGGTCACGAAGTGACTGATGATCAGCACGGAGCGGCCCGCCTCGCGGCGCTGGCCGACCAGGTCCCAGAACTTGAGGTAGGTGTCGAAGTCGAAGCCTGCGTACGGCTCGTCCAGCAGCAGCACCTCGGGGTCGGCCAGCAGCGCCAGGCCCAGGTTCAGCTTGGACAGGGTCCCGCCGGACAGTTGGTCCGCGCGGGTGCCGGCGTAGCTTTCGAAGCCGAGCGACGCGTAGATGTCCTTGCGCGAGCGCCGCTCCGCCTCCTGGGACAGGCGGTAAGCCCGGCCGAACAGCTCGAAGTGCTCGTCGCAGGTGAGACGTTCATAGACGATCGGCTCCTGCGGGCAGTAGCCCAGCCGCCCGCTGCGGACAACGGTGCCGGCGTCCGCGGCCAGCGCGCCGACCAGGATCTTCATCAGGGTGCTCTTGCCCGAGCCGTTCTCCCCGACGAGGCCGACCACTTCGCCAGGGGCCAGGGTGAGGTCCACCCCGCGCAGCACCGGTATCCGGCGCGAGGCCGGCCACAGGCCGCGCCGGTAGGTCTTCGCGACCCCGGTTGCCTCCAGGACCGCGCGGTCGGCGCTCGGCCGGGTGGGTTCGATCACGCTGGTGTGCGGTGGAGCGGTCGGGTTGGGACCGCTGTTCGGTGTTTCCCGCTGGTCCCGGCCGCTCACGGCCCGCTCCCGGTCGGGGATGCCGTCCGTGCGTGCGGCGGCAGGTCGCGGAGGGTGTCGGCGTAGGCGTAGACCAGGGCGGCGGTGATGGTGGTGGCGCCCCACAGACCCCACGCTGCCGCGGACGCGTCAGCGGCAAGGAGCGCGGAAAGGGGAAGCAGACCGGCCGCCAGGAGGACGGGGGCGGCGCGGTTAATGGACCGGACCAGCTGCGCGGGGCCGCGCCTGTGGCGCCGGGCGAGATGCACCGCGCACGCGGCGGCGGCCAGGTCCCCGAGGACGATCAGAGTCCAGACGAGGGCTTCCACGCCAAGTCACCTCCGCGTGGCTCGTGAGTCGGATCCGCTCGCGGACCCGGGGGTGCTGGGGGTGCCGTGCTTCCTGGCGGGCGGCATCCTGTGGGGCCGCCTGGGCCAGAAGGCCGGGGTACTGGCGGAGTAGGCGGTCCACTGCTCGCCAAATCGGTCTGCGACCTCGCGTTCCTCGCTGCGGGCGAGGCGGGCGTACACGTACACCAGGACCGGGAACATGATCAGGGTGGGGATGGTGGGCCACTGCAGCAGGAACCCGATCATGATGAGCAGGAAGCCGTCGTACTGCGGGTGGCGCACCCAGGCGTAGGGGCCGGTGGTGGCGAGGTGGTCGTGCTGGGCGGCCTCGTGCAAAACCTTCCAGGCGGCGGCGATCAGCCAGAAGCCGACGCCGATGGCGACGTAGCTGGCGAGGTGGAAGGGGCTCAGGTGCGGATCACCCTGCCAGTTGGTCAGGTCGTTCCACAGGTGACCGCCTGCGTGGGTGTCCTTGAGCAGCGGGAACTGGTTGCCGAGCCAGCTGCCCAGCAGGTAGATGGTCAGCGGGGTGCCGTACATCTCGGTGAACAACGCCACCAGGAAGGCGCTGTAGGCGCCCATCGCCCGCCAGTCCCGCTTGGTTTTCGGGTGGAAGAAGCTTGCGGCGAAGACGATGAAGAGCAGGGTGTTGAGCACCACCAGCGGCCACAGGCCGTATGCGGCATCCGCCATCACGTCCTCCTCGTCGAGGCTGTGCGATTGGTGACTGGTCTGCGTCGGCCGCGGGCGAGGCCGCTCATCCGGTGCTGGTAGGTGGACGCGTCGATCCGGCCGTGCAAGCGCAGGCCGACGCACCATCGCTCAGCGTCTTCCAGAGCGGCGCGCCGACCCCGAAGGCGTGCCAGGGGAGGGCAGCGGGGCTCGTCCGGCGTGATCAGGCGCGCGATGTCGTAGACCACGCCCGCCAGGATCAGCGTGCCGATCGAAATGGCTATCACGGCGCTCATGGCGTTCTCCTCGCCATGCCGTCGAGGCAGGGATCCGGCCGGTTACAGCCGGCCTCCGGGGTGCTGGTGGTGGTCATGCTTGCGCAGCGAATCGCTGTCGTCGGTGTGCTGGTCACCACCGCCGTGGCCGCCGTGCATGCCGCGCATCATGAAGAACATCATCAGCGGGCAGGCGACGACGATGGCAAGGAGGGCGAGGCTGCCCACGGGCATGCCGAGCACCAGGGCGCCGACGAAGGCGATGGCAACGGCGATCGCGTACAGGCCGTAATTCCGGTTGTTCCTCATGGCGGGGCCTCCTCCTTGGGAGGGCGGGTCAGTGTTTGGTGAGAGGGTCCGAGGAGCGCAGGGCGGTCAGGCGGCGCTGGTACTCCTCCTCGTTGATCTCGCCGCGGGCGAACCGCTCGGCGAGCAACTGCTCGGGCGAGGGACCGGCCGGGCTGTGCGTGTGCTCGTGGGGGCGGCCCAGGGCCCTGAAGAGCAGGACGGCGGCGGTGATGATCAACGCCCAGAACAGGATCATGCCGGCCGACATCGCGAACCAGCCCCATCCGCTGACGTCGTGGTCGTACCAGAACATCATCACCATCACGTCCCCAGGTCACCCGGCGGCGGGCGTAGGGCCCGCGTTGTCCGGCCTCGTTCTTGTGTTGCTTCCAGCGTCCTCCCGTTCTGGCCTGGGGGCCCAGGGTCCACTGGTCCCGGGGCGGGGGGCCGGTCAGCCCCTACCTGGTTGGGGTAGCCGCGAGCGAGGCTGGAGGGAGTGAACACGCAGGGAGGCCGATCTGCCATGGATGTTGCCGATGTCGTCGTGGTGGTCTTCGCGGCAGTGCTGATCGCCGGTCTGGGCTGGTTCTTCTTCGGTCCGCGCAGGGCCCGCACCGCGCTGATCGAGGGCGGGATGCAGCGGGTCGAGGTGACCGTGCGGGGTGGCTACAGCCCCGACGTCATCAAGGTCCGCCAGGGGGTGCCGGTGGAGCTGGTCTTCGACCGGCAGGAGAGCGGGGAGTGCACCTCCCGGGTCGTCTTCCCCGACCTGCGGGTCAGCGCCGGGCTCCCGGCGTACGCGCGTACCACCGTGCACCTCAGCCCGGATCAGGCCGGTTCGTTCGGCTTCGCATGCGGCATGAACATGATCCACGGCACGCTGCTGGTCGAACCGGCCAGTGGCACGGATGCCGCCCCGGACGGTGGAGGCCGGACAGCGGCTGCCACCACGACTGCTCCTGCTGGGCCGGCGAGCAGTTTGCCGGGCGGCGAGGCCGCGGCAGCCGAGGCGGAGGCCGCGGAGTCCGCCGAGCGGTTCGCGGAGATCGCCGACCTCACCCGGCGGGTCGCCCTCGGCGCGGTGCTGACCGCCCCGGTGCTCTTCGCCGTCATGGCGCACGAACTCTTCGGCGCCGACTGGGTGCCTGGCTGGCTGCTGAACCACTGGCTGCAGCTGGCTCTGATCACGCCGGTGATGCTCTACACCGGCTGGCCGATCCACTTCACCGGCTGGCTCACCTTGCGTCACCGGGGCGCGGACATGAACTCCCTCATCACGCTGGGCACCACGGCCGCGTACGGATACAGCCTGATCGTCACGCTCGCCCCCACCCTGCTGCCCGAGAACGTGCGCGAGGTGTACTTCGAAGCGGTCGGGGTGATCCTCACTCTCATCCTGCTCGGCAGGCTGTTGGAGGCGCGCGCCAAGGCCGGCACCGGTGAGGCCATCCGCGCGCTGCTCGGGCTGCAGGCCCGCACCGCCCGCGTGATCCGCGACGGCACCGAGACGGAGATCCCGGTGGAGGACGTGGCGGTCGGCGATGAGGTGCTGATCCGGCCCGGGGAGAAGGTGCCGGTCGACGCGGAGGTGCTGTCGGGTTCCTCGGCGGTGGACGAGTCGATGGTCACCGGCGAGCCGATGCCGGTCACCAAACGCGCCGGGGACACGGTCATCGGCGCCACGGTCAACGGCACCGGATCCTTGCGGGTACGCGCGAGCAAGGTCGGCGCCGACACCATGCTCGCGCAGATCGTCCGCCTGGTGCAGCAGGCCCAGGCGTCCAAGGCCCCCATCCAGCGGCTCGCCGACGCGGTCTCCGCCTACTTCGTGCCCGCCGTCATCGCCATCGCCATCGCCACCTTCGCGCTCTGGTACACCGTGGGACCGGCACCGGCACTCACCCTCGCGCTGGTCTCCGCAGTCGCCGTTCTGATCATCGCCTGCCCGTGCGCCCTGGGCCTGGCCACCCCGCTGTCGGTCATGGTCGGCACCGGCAAGGGCGCCCAGGCCGGCATCCTGATCCGTTCCGCCGAAGCACTGGAGACCGCACACAAGCTGGACACCGTGGTGCTGGACAAGACAGGCACCGTCACCGCCGGGAAGCCCGTGCTCACCGACGTGCACACGGCGGAAGCCTTCCAGGAGAACGAACTGCTGGCCTTGGTCGCAGCGGCCGAGGCGGACAGCGAGCACCCGCTCGCGGCGGCGATCGTCGCCGGGGCCCGGGAGCGCGGCCTCGCCCTGGGTGCGGCGGGCGGCTTCGACTCGGTCACCGGCAAGGGCGTGCAGGCCACCGTCGGCGGCCGTGCCGTCCTGGTCGGCACCGCCAGGCTGCTCTCCGACGCCGGCATCGACACCACCGCGCTGGCCCCGGTCGCGGCCGAGCTGTCCGCCCAGGGCAGGACTGCCGTACTCGCGGCCGTCGACGGCCGCGCGGCCGGAGTGCTCGCCGTCGCCGACACGGTCAAGGACGACTCCACCCAGGCCATCGCAGCCCTGCAACGGCTCGGCCTCGACGTGGTCATCCTCACTGGCGACAACGCCGCCACCGCCGCGGCGATCGCCGCACAGGTCGGCGTGGACCGGGTCCTGGCCGAGGTGCTCCCCGAGCACAAGGCGGATGAGATCCGCCGCCTGCAGGGCGAGGGTCGCACGGTGGGCATGGTCGGGGACGGCATCAACGACGCCCCCGCCCTGGCCGCCGCCGACGTTGGACTCGCGATCGGCACCGGCACCGACGTGGCCATCGAGGCCGCCGACATCACCCTGATCTCCGGCTCCCTGACCGGAGTCGTCACCGCCATCCGGCTCTCCCGCGCCACCATGCGCAACATCCGGCAGAACCTGTTCTTCGCCCTCGTCTACAACGCCGTCGGCGTCCCCCTCGCCGCAGGAGCCCTGTTCCCGGTGTGGGGCATCCGCCTCAGCCCGATCATCGCCGCCGCCGCCATGGCCCTGTCCTCCCTGTCTGTGGTCACCAACGCCTCCCGCCTGCGGCGCTGGCACACCAGCTCGCTGCCGCCCGCCGCAGCGGCAGCGGGCGAACCGGGGGCCGAGCCGCGGACGGAGACACCGGCCGATCACGCGCCCCGGTCCGCCACCACACCGGAGGGCGAAGTGAGCGGCAAGCGCCCCAGCCACGACCATCCACACGAGTCCGCCACCGCTGTCACTGACCCGGTGTGCGGCATGCAATTCGACCCGGAGACCGCAGCGGAGCGTCACGTGATGGACGGAGAGTGGTACTACTTCTGCTCCGCCGGATGCGCTGCCACCTTCTGCGCCGACCCGGACCGCTACCGGGCATCTGCTGCGCACGGCACGCCACGAGGAGATGAGACCAGGTGACCACCATCTCCGGACCCGCAGGTACTCCGGACCCAGCACCGCACGGCTATGCCGACCACAAGTCCGACCATCTCGCCCGGCTGCACAAGATCGAGGGCCAGGTGCGCGGGGTGACCCGCATGGTCGACGACGACCGGTACTGCATCGACGTCCTCACCCAGATCAGCGCCGTCACCCGAGCCCTGCAGGAAGTCGCACTCGGCCTGCTCGACGACCACGTGCGGCACTGCGTGACCGACGCCGCCCGCTCGGACCCGGCCGCGGGCGAGGGCAAGCTCGGCGAACTCGCCCTCGCCCTGCGCCGCACACTGCGCCTGTGACCGCATCCGCGACCTCAAGGCCAGATAAACCCCTCGGGGGTATATTGGGCGGTCGGCGAGCTCCTACCCACGGGGCTCGGAAAGTAGAAGTCCGGGTGGAGGCGATGGCGACACAGTCAGCCCGCGCGGGCGCCGTGCGGTGGGCGCGCGGCGTCGTCATTGCCCTGTGCGCCGCCCTGGCCGTGCTGGTCCACCATGAGACTGCCGCTATCGCTGTCACCTCCGCGCCTTCCGCCCCGCATGCCGGGCACGTCATGCCGGGCATGGCGTCCTCGTCCGCCGACACCATGCTGATGAGTTCCGCCGCCGGCCACACGGACGTGCCCGGCGCGAGTGCGTCCGCGCACAGTTCTCCCCACAGCGCCTGCGCCACTGCGGGCATGCAGCACTGCACTACTGCGAGCGTCGAGGTGGTCAAGCTCGCTGTGCCGCCGCAGGGGCTTGCCGGGCAGTCGGCAAACCCGTACCAGGCCCGATCCGGCCCGGTGTCCGCCGGGACGATCGGCCGCGCGCCACCTGACCTGTCGGTCCTCTCCCAGCTGCGTATCTAGGCCGCGCCCACGGCACCTGTGTGCCGTCTTGCGTCCGCGACCCACATGCAGCTCGAACAAGAGGACTCACATCGTGAACAGCATCAACCGCCGCTCCGTCCTGCTCGCCGGACTCGGCGCCGCTGGAGCGGGCGCGCTCGCCGCCTGCAGCACCTCCGGCAGCACTCCCGCCCTGGTCAGCCCGTCCGGCTCTCAGGTCACCCGCGTGGAGAAGAAGCGGGCCGGCACCGGCAGGGAGCACAAGATCACCCTGACCGCGGCGCCCGCCATGCTCGACCTGGGCGGCGACGTCCGGGTCAAGACCTGGACCTTCGACGGGCAGACCCCCGGCAAGGAGATCCGGCTCTCCGCCGGAGACACCCTGATGGCCGAGCTGTCCAACCAGCTGCCGGGCAAGACCACCACCTCGATCCACTGGCACGGAATTGCCCTCCGTAACGACATGGACGGTGTGCCCCCAGCCACCCAGACCGCCGTCCGGGCCGGCGCCAACTTCACCTACCGGTTCGTTGCCGACGCCCCGGGCACGTATTTCTTCCACCCGCACGTCGGCGTCCAACTCGACCGCGGCCTGTACGCCCCACTGATCGTGGAGGATCCGCGCGAGCCGCTGGCGTACGACGACGAATGGGTCGTCGTCCTCGACGACTGGGTTGACGGCGTCACCGGTACCCCCGACGAGGTCTTCGCCGAGCTCAGGCAGGGCATGGGCGGCATGGACATGGGCGGCGCCTCCGGCTCGGGCACGGAGGGCCACGACATGCACGGCATGGGGGACATGAGTGAGGATTCCCCGTCCTCCTCGTCGGCCGGGATGTCGTCGAGGTTCATGTTCATGGGCGCCACAAGCGACCTGCTCGGCGGCGACGCCGGCGACGTGAAGTACCCGCACCACCTGGTCAACGGCCGTATTCCGGCCGACCCGGATGTCTACACCGGCAAGCCCGGCCGCAAGGTGCGCCTGCGGATCATCAACGCCGGCTCCGACACCGCCTACCGGGTCGCGCTCGGCGGCCACCGGCTGACCATCACCCACACCGACGGCTACCCGGTCCAGCACCAGCAGGTGGACGCCCTGCTCATCGGTATGGGCGAACGCTACGACGTCCTGGTCACCCTCGGCGACGGCGTCTTCCCCCTGGTCGCCGCGGCCGAGGGCAAGAACGCACAGGGTCTGGCTCTGGTCCGTACGGGATCCGGCCGCGCACCGTCGGCGTCCGTACGGCCGAAGGAACTCGACGGCCTGATCATGACCGCCTCCCGGCTCCGTGCGGCCGACGACGTGCGCCTGAAGTCCGTCAGGACCGACGTCACGCACCAGATCAAGCTCACCGGCGGCATGATGCACTACAACTGGGCCATCAACGGCAAGCCCTTCGACATGGCCAACCCGGATGCCACCCCGATCCTGATCGAGGAGGGCCAGCGGGTGCGGCTGGACTTCATCAACGACACCACCATGTGGCACCCGATGCACCTGCACGGCCACACCTACCAGCTCGGCGACCTGGGCCCGCGCAAGGACACCGCGATCGTCCTGCCGAAGAAGAAACTGTCCGTCTTCTTCGATGGCGACAACCCCGGCCAGTGGATGCTGCACTGCCACAACGCCTACCACGGCGAGGCCGGGATGATGGCAATCGTGGCTTATCGGGCATGACCACGGGGGTCGGGTGGCATGCGGAGTGCTTGCGTGCCACCCCACCGCCGTTCCCGGGGAACGCGGCCTAGAGGCGCGAGCAGTGCCCGAGCGGTGGCGCCCGGCGCCCTGGAACCGCGAGAGGCAGCTCATTGGACCGGTGTGAAAGTGGACGTCGCTGCCGCCGGCCGGTGGATCCTTCCCGTTCCGGATGAAAG
The DNA here is from genome assembly GCF_027270795.1 of Streptomyces sp. ActVer. Lineage (NCBI taxonomy): Bacteria > Bacillati > Actinomycetota > Actinomycetes > Kitasatosporales > Streptomycetaceae > Streptomyces > Streptomyces sp. ActVer. Next base: position 13,087 of record NZ_JAPWHT010000049.1, on the reverse strand, counting down.
GCTGTGCGCGGCAGCGCCCCGGTGAACGCGGGTCCTTCGGTTTCCCCGCGGCCCGCAGGCGCGCGATCCTGAAGGCATGGAGATCGAAGTCCTGGTCGTGTCCGGCTGCCCCAACGAGCAGACCGTCGCCGACCGACTGCGGCAGGCGCTCGACGACATCGGGCTGGGCGAGACCGGGTTCACCACGCGCGTGATCGCCGACCAGACCGAGGCCGAGCGCGACGGTTTCACCGGCTCCCCGACCATCCTCGTCGACGGGCGCGACCTGTTCACCGAGCCGGGCCGCCCGCCAGGGCTGGCCTGCCGGGTGTACCGCACCCCCCAGGGCCTTGCCGGCGCGCCTGACGCCGGTCAGCTGCGACGGGCTCTCGCGGCCGTGGCCGACGCCTCCGCGCACTGAGCGGCACGTCCCTCCACACTTCCCCGGGCGCTCCCTTCAGGGTCGCGTTGGCTGGAGAGGGCCGCAGCGCGGCCCAGGCGCACCCGTCAGAAGGGTGGCCGCAGGTTCACAGGCCGGGGGCGCCCCAGAGCGGGAACCAGCGGGTCAGGTCCTCCTCGACGCGCAGGTCGTCCTTGATCGTCGCCTTGACCTGGAGTTCCAGCGGGTTGTCGCGTTTCTGGCCGGGCAGCGGAGCGAACGGGTAGAAGGTGCCGCGCTTGTAGAGGTAGACCAGCGCAAGCGGGCGCAGCTCGGCGTCGTGGAACGTGACCAGGGAGCACAGGAGTTGCGGGCCGAAGCCGCTGTCCTGCAGGGCGGTGTTCACCGCGTGCAGGTCGCTCACGAGGGCGGGCAGGTCGCCGGGGTCGCGACGGGAGAGCAGCCATGAGTAGCCGTAGGTGTCACGGCTGAACTCCACCGGCATTCCGGCCCGTTGGGAGTCCGCGTCCAGGAGGGCCCGTACGTCTTGCTGGACTTGGGCGAATGCCCCGCCCTCGATGGCGGCGAAGCACACCGAGCCCGCTCCGGTCGGGGTGAAGCCGCTCGCGGCCTGGAGGGTGATGGCGGCCGAGGGCAGGCCGAAGAGCTGGTCCAGGTCGGGCTTGACCGGCTTGGTCCGGCCGAACAGGACGTCCAGGAAACCCACGGGGCCGTCAGCTCCTTCTGCCCGGGCCCGGCTCGGGCGGGATACGCCGGGGCGGGCGGCCGGGGCGGTGGTGGGTGGTCATGCCGCCTCACCCAGCTCCACTGAGATGGCCGCGAGCGCCTCCAGACGGCGTTCCAGGCTGGGGTGGGTGGAGAACATGTTGGCTACCGCCGTGCCGGGCCCGAGGGCGGGGGTGAAGAAGAACGCGTTGAACGCCTGGGCGGTGCGCAGGTCCTGGGTGGGGATGCGGGCGATGTCGCCGCTGACTTTGGTCAGCGCCGAGGCCAGTACGGAGGGTTTCCCGGTGAGCATGGCCGCGGCGCGGTCGGCGGCCAGTTCGCGGTAGCGGGACAGGGCCCGGATGAGCAGGAAGCTGAGGGCGTAGACGAGGGCGGAGACCGCCATGACGATGGCGAGCAGGGCGGCGGTGTTCTGGTCGCGGTTGCGTCCGCCGAACAGCTGGGAGTAGAAGGCGAAGCGGACGATGAGTCCGGCGATCACGCCCAGGAACGAGGCGATGGTGATCACCGCGACGTCGCGGTGTGCGACATGGGAGAGCTCGTGCGCGAGGACGCCTTCGAGTTCATCGGTCTTCAGACGGCGCAGCAGCCCGGTGGTCACGCAGACGACGGCGTGGTCGGCGTTGCGGCCGGTGGCGAACGCGTTCGGCAGGTCCATCTCGGAGATCGCCACCCTGGGTTTCGGCATGTCCGCGGTGGCGCACAGCCGGTCGATGACCCCGTGCAGCTCGGGCTGTTCCTCGCGACTGACGAGGCGGCCGTGCATGGCGTACAGGGCGATCCGGTCGGAGAACCAGAACTGCGCGACCAGCAGGGCGGCGGCGATCACGACCACCAGGACGACGGACTTGAGCAGCACGATCAGCGCGGCGATGAACGCCACGTACACCAGCCCGAGCAGGAACATCGTGACCGCCATGCGGGCGGTCAGCTGCCGGTCGGGCTCGAAGCGGCTGCGCATCGTCATCACCCCGGGATCAGGCCCTCGTCGGAGAGCAGTTCGCGCACCTGCGTGAGGCTGGTGTCCGCATCGGGCAGCACCAGGTCGGACGGTGTGATCCTTTCGTCCGGCAGGGGTGTGCCGAGGCTGCGTACGGCGTCCAGCAGGGCTGACAGGGCGGCGGTGAACGCGGGCTCGTCGTCCGCGTCGGCGGCCGACTGCAGCGCTGCGTCCAGCTCGTTGAGCCGGTCCAGGTGCTCGTCGGTGATCTCGTACTGGCCCTCGCCGAGAATCCGCATGATCATGATGTTGCCTCCTGGTCCGGCGGTGACTGCCTGGTCCCGCCGCTCTCCACGGCCGGCGGGGTGGAAGCCGCCGGGAGCTGCGCCTTCATCATGGCCAGTTCCTTGTCCACGTCGCTGCCTGCGGTGACGCGTTCGAGTTCGGCCTGGATGTCGTCACGGCCGGCCGGCAGGGTGGCGTCCTCCAGCGCGCCGGAGGCGATCAGTTCGTCCAGCGCTCCGGCGCGGGCCTGCAGCTGCTCGGTTTTGTCCTGGGCCCGCTGCATGGCCAGACCCACATCGCCCATCTCCTCACCGATGCCGGTGACGGCCTCGGTGATACGGGTCTGTGCCTCGGCCGCGGTGTAGGTGGCCTTGATGGTCTCCTTGCGGGTGCGGAAGCTGTCGACCTTCGCCTGCAGGCGCTGCGTGGCGAGGGTGAGTTTTTCCTCCTGGTCCTGCAGCGACGCCTGCTGGGTCTGCAGGTCGGTGATCTGGGAGGCCACGGCGGTGCGCCGGGTCAGGGCTTCGCGGGCGAGGTCCTCGCGCCCGGCGGCGAGTGCCTGCTGGGCCTGTCCCTCCAGCTTGCCGCCGGATTGCTGCAGCTGGCTGATCTGCAGGTCGACGCGTTTGCGGCTGGTGGCCACATCGGCCACGCCGCGCCGCACCTTCTGCAACATCTGGAGCTGCTGCTCGTAGGAGTAGTCCAGGACCTCGCGGGGGTCCTCGGCCTTGTCCAGGGCCTTGTTCGCCTTGATCCGGAACAGGGCGGCTATGCGGTGAGCGATGCTGCTCATTACGGCCGCCTCCTCTCGACGGGGGTGAGGAATCAGCCAGGCCACTCGGCGGACACCTTCAGGCTCCGGCCCGGTGGTCCGGGCCGCAACCGCGATCCCTGGTGTTCCCGGCCATCCTCGCCCCGCGACACCCACCGGGGTAGGGACCAGCGGTCCCCACGCGGGGCCGGTCGGGCCCTGCACCGGGCCCGCACCCCGGGAGCAGGCTCGACGAAGCCGACCAGTACCGCTGTGGCCGAGGTTCCTGCTCGGCGGCCAGCAGCCTGTTCGGGCCCGCGTTCTGCAGAAGCTCAACACCGCCCTGCTCTTCCGCCCCACATGCGCTCACCCACGCCAGTGCGCGTTGCACGAGAGGTGGCACGGGCGCAGTCTGCTTGATGACGAAGGGAGTCCTTCGATGACCCAGCACCCGCCCACTGCGCAGGTCGACCGTCCGGTTGTCGGCTCGTACCCGACCTACAACGGCGCCCAACGCGCCGTCGACTTCCTGTCCGACAACGGATTCCCGGTGGAACGCACCGCGATCATCGGTTCCGACCTGCGCACGGTCGAGACCGTTCTCGGCCGTCTCACCCGCGGCCGGGCCGCCCTGGCGGGGGCAGGCACCGGCGCCTGGTTCGGCTTGCTGATCGGGCTGCTGCTGTCGGTGTTCGCCGCCGGCAACCACCACGTTCTGGTGCTGATGCTGAGCGGGCTGGCCTACGGCGCCGTTTTCGGCGCGGTCTTCGGGTTCGCCGGTCATGCCCTCAGCGGTGGCCACCGCGACTTCTCCTCCCGCAGCCAGATCGTGGCCGCCCGTTACGACGTGGTCGCCGACGCCGAGGTCGCCGAGGAGGCCAAGAACATGCTGATCAAACTCGGCTGGCGCGAAGACTGACCCCCACCGCCCTGGTCACGCTGGGCAGGGCGGCGGATGCCCCATTCCCTGTGGTGGTTTATTGGTGTTTGCGCCGGTTCCGTCGGCCACTGACCGGCTGTGTCCGTCCTGATGAGGACACGGCTGGCGCGGGTGCGGCCCGTGAACGGCACGGATTCACCGGATCAGTCGTGAGCGACGACAGCGACCGGGCATATGGCGTGGTGAATGGCGGCGTGGGCTACTGGACCGATGTCCGGTGCAAGGGCGGGGCGGTCCCGCCGACGGCCCACGACCAGGAGGGCGGATCCTGACGCCACGGTCGCCATGGCCCGTGCGGCGCTGTCGAACATGACTTCATCGATGACCCGCACTCCGGGGAACTTCTCCTGCCATGGGCGCAGGACTGTGCGCAGTTCCTGGCCCACCGCACGCGCGACGGCTTCGGCGGCCTCGGGGCTCGGGTACCACAACGCGGAGGCCGGGACCGGCAGACTCCTGCAGTGGACGGCACGGAGTACGGTGCCGCGCCGGGCTGCGGCAGCGAAGGCGAACTCCAGCACCTCCTCACATCGCCGGCGCAGGCTCAGGCCCACAACCACGCTGGTGGCTTCAGCACGGGATGCCTGATCGTTCTGCTGCTCGCCGGCGCGGACCAGAACGACGGGACGGTCGGCTCGTGCCACCACGTGCAGGCCGATGTCGCCGAGGAAGAAGCCCGCGACCGGGCCGATGCCTCGTGAGCCGAGCACCAGTATCGCGCAGGCTTCCCCGGCAGTGAGCAGTGCGTCGGTGGTTTCCTCCGAGACCAGGTCCGTAGTGATGGGCAGACTTGGGTGGAGCTCGCGCAGTTCTCTCTCCGTATCGCGCAGGAGGCGCTGGGCCCAGTGGTGTTGCGTGTCCTTGGCCGGGATGTCCGCCGCCGTGGGCGCGAGCGGGACCCACGCATGGACCAGCCGCAGCGACAGCCCGCGCCGCACCGCCTCATCTGCCGCCCAGCGCGCAGCGGATCGGCTCTCCGGGGCCCCGTCGAGGCCCGCGGTGACGACTGCTTCCATGGCCGGTACCTCCGTGGGGCACGACGTCGGCATGGCGGACAGGCTTCCCGCATCGACCCGATGTGGCAGGGGCACGCCCTGGGGGCATGGCCAGCCTCCCTGCTCCTTGCCCGACCAGCATCCATCGTCCGGAAGTCCTCCGCATTCCCGAGTAGCCCGCGGAAGCACTCGTCGTCCCCGCGTGACGGCATGGCCCACTACTGACCGGGGCGCATACGTGTTGCTGCCTGATGGGACCGGCGGGCCGTCGCACGTCGCCGTCGGTGCGCGGAGGAGTGATGACCTCAGGGTCTCGGCGGGTCACGGAGCGGGATCCCTCCCGGTACCCACCAGTCTCTAGGGAGACAGCGGCGCTGGTCAGGCAGCCGCGGAAGGGAGGCACTCATGGGTGAGGACCCGCCCGCCCGGAGAAGAAGCCCGCGGTCGAGGCGGTACGGCCGCCTCGCCCTCCGGAGTGCCGTGGCGCTGGTCGTCACGGTGCTCGTCCTGGTCCTCATCCCAGTGTTCCCTGGGCAGGCCCGGGCGGATGAGGAAGAGAGCCGGGAAGCGCCGGTGCTCGTCGAGCAGGCCATCGCCCTGATCGCCAACGACGCAGGCGAGGAGCGGGTGGGCGAACGTATCGAAGACGCCCTGGAGGCCCCGGACAAGGAGGGCGTCGACCTTGGTCTCGTCCGTCAGGCCCTCGAAGTCGTGGAGGGTCCGGGGCCGGACGAGACTGCCTTCCCACGGGCGCGCGTCCTACTGCTGGACGCGCTCGGCGGGAAGCTGCCCTCCTCCCCGCAGAGCGGCCGGTTCGCGACGGGAACCGAGACCGGCACGAGCGCGGTGCTGGACGAGTTCCGGCCCGCGCGCGGCATCGCCGACGCCGGGGACGCGGTCCTGCTCGGCCTGGCCCTCGCCGCTGTCATCAGCGGGCTGTGGCTCTCGCACAGGCTGCGTCCCCCGCACAGGATCCGTGAGCTCGAGCGCCAAGCCGCCCGGCAGAAGGGCAAGAGGCCATGACAGCCGACCAGACATCGCCGAGCGGCGGCAAGAGTGCCGGACCGGCTCACCGCGGCCGGCTCCACCGCGCGGTCGACGCCATCGATGAGCGCATGGGCATCAAGGCGCTGACCTATCCAGTGCCCGAGCACGCCAACAACCTGGGCTGGAGCCTGGGCGGCATCACCGCGGTGGCGTTCGTGATCCTCCTGGTCACCGGGATCTACATCACGCAGTTCTACACACCCATCCCGGAGGACGCCAACGAGTCGGTGCGCGACCTGGTGACCGACGTCTGGCTCGGCGGCTTCGCCCGCGCCTTGCACTACTGGGCGGCGCAGGCGATGTTCGTCTTCGCCCTGCTGCACCTGCTGCGGGTGTTCTTCCACGCCTCGTACAAGAAGCCGCGTGAGGGCAACTGGGTCGTGGGCGCGGCGATGTTCCTGCTCACGTTCCTGGCCGTGTTCACCGGCACCGTACTGAAATGGGACCAGGAGGGGTACGAGGCGCTGATCCACAATCTGGACGTGGCCGAACTGCTCGGCGGCGCCGGGATCTGGTTCACCTCCGAGCTGACCGACCGGGTACCGATTCTGCTGCGCCTGTACAGCGCGCACGTGGTGATCATCCCCGGCCTGGTCCTGCTGCTGTTCGTGTGGCACGCGCTGCTGGTCAAGCGGCACAAGATCTCAACCCATCCCGAGATCCCGGTGCCCGAGGTGGAGACGCCCGAGCCCTTCACCGCGCACCTGAAGCGGGTGGCAGCCTTCGGCCTGGTCCTGCTAGGTGTGCTGTCCGTCCTCGGCGTGCTGGTGCCGCCCGTCGTCGGCCCGACACCGGTCGAGGGGATCGAGGTCACTCGCCCCCTGTGGATGTTCTGGTGGTTCTTCCCGATGGAGGAGTGGTTCGGCGTCGCGTCGATCGCGTACGTCATCGCGGGCGTGTTCGGGCTGATCTTCCTGGTGCCGTTCCTCGACCGGAGCCCGAAGCGGCGATGGCGCGAGCGCAAGCTCGCCCTCGGCGCTGCTGTCGTGTTGCTGCTCGCTCTTGTCGCCATCACCGTCCAGGTTTGGATCGCCAACCCGAAGGGGCACTGATGGCCGCCACCGACGTCAAGCGTGCACGGCGCTGGTTTTGGGCGCTCACCGCCACAGCGATCCTCGCCACGGGCAGGCTGTACTACGGGCTGCAGTCCGCTCCCGGGCCCGCCACCGGAATCCTCGTCCTGGGCAGCTCCCTGATGCTGGCCGCGTCGGTCGTCCAGGCGGCCCGGATCCTGGCCGCGCTCACCGCCCCGCCCCGGCTCCGGCTGTTGCCCAGGCGTGCGGCCGGGGGACAATCGGCCGCAGGCTCTCACCACCGGCGCTCCGCCCGCCGGCTGTCCCGGTCTCACCCGTCGAAGGAGGGGTGACCGTGCCTCATCACGCGGACCATCACGATCACGGCACGTCTGGGCACGAGGGACCTGGCAAGGAGCGCAGTACTGCGGTTCTGGATGTGCGCGGCCTGGCGTGGGCGTCGCAGCAGAGCACCGTCGCGACCGTGTTGGGGCGGCGCCCTGGCGTATTTCAGGTTGAGGCCAACCCGGTCGCGCAGTCGGCGACCGTGGTCTTCGATCCGCGGCGTACGTCGCTGGCCGAGCTGCGCCGCTGGGTGGAGGAATGCGGCTACCACTGCGCGGGCCAGTCGGTACCGTCCCATGTCTGCGATCCGATGGCCGAACCCGATCCCCTCGTCGCTGAGACGGAGAACCGGCACGCGGCTCATGAGGGCCATGCCGCGCCGGTGGCCGCTCCGACCGCGCCCACAGAGCACGTCGAGCACGTCGAGCACGCGGCACCCGAGGCTCCCGCCGAGGCCGAGGGGATGCCGACGCCGCACGAGCTGATGGGGCACGGCGGGCGCGAGGCCATGTCGATGGCAGCGATGGTGGCCGACATGCGCAACCGCTTCCTGGTGGCGCTGTTGTTCTCGATCCCCATCGTCATCTGGTCGCCGATCGGCGAGGACGTCTTCGGCCTGGACGTCCCCGTTCCCTTCGGGCTGCGCCAGGATGTCTGGGCGCTGCTGCTGAGCCTGCCGGTGATCTTCTACGCGTGCTCGATCTTCTTCGACGGCGCCGTACGGGCCCTGCGCGCCCGCACCCTGGACATGATGGTGCTGGTCGCGGTCGCCGTCGGCTCCGGCTGGCTGTACTCCCTGATCATCACGCTCACCGGGGGCGGTGACGTCTTCTACGAGGCGGCCACCGTGCTGGCCTCGTTCGTGCTGCTCGGCCACTGGTTCGAGATGCGCGCCCGGGGCGGCGCCAACGACGCCATCCGCACCCTGCTCGACCTCGCTCCGCCCAAGGCCCTCGTCGTACGCGACGGGGAGCTGGTGGAGGTGCCCACCGCCGAGGTGCTGGTCGGCGATCTGCTGCTGGTGCGGCCCGGAGCCAAGATCGCCGTCGACGGGATCGTGGAGGAGGGTGAGAGCGAGGTCGACGAGTCGATGGTCACCGGGGAGAGCCTTCCGGTGCATAAGGCCCCCGGCTCGCAGGTCGTCGGCGCGACCATCAACGCCAACGGCACGTTGCGGGTGCGCGCTACCAAGGTCGGCTCGGACACGGCGCTGGCGCAGATCGTCAAGCTCGTCCAGGAAGCGCAGAACTCCAAGGCTCCGGGGCAACGGCTCGCTGACCGGGCCGCGTTCTGGCTGGTCTTCGTCGCCCTGATCGGCGGCGCCGCGACGCTGGCGGTCTGGCTGCTGGCGACCGACCGCTCGCTGGGCACCGCGATGCTGTTTGCCATCACGGTCGTCGTCATTACCTGCCCGGACGCCCTGGGACTGGCCACCCCCACGGCGATCATGGTCGGCACGGGGCTGGGGGCCCGGCGCGGGGTGCTGTTCAAGAACGCGGTCGCTCTGGAGGCATCGGCCGGGGTCCAGACCGTGGTCATGGACAAGACCGGCACCCTGACCAAGGGCGAACCGGAGGTGACCGACCTGATCGCCTTCCCGGCATGGGATGAGGGCGAACTGCTGCGTCTGGTCGCGGCGGTGGAGCGCGAGTCGGAGCACCCGCTGGCCGAAGCCGTCGTGCGGTACGCCGACAGTCGGGCTGTGGACGCGGTGAGTGCCCGGCACTTCGAGAACGTTCCCGGCCACGGTGCGACCGCCGTTGTCGACGGACACCGGGTAGCGGTCGGAAACCGCCGACTGGCGATGCGCGAAGGCGTCTACCTTGGCCAACTGGCCGCCCAGCGGGAGAAGTTGGCCGCCACCGGCCGCACCGTTGTCATCGCCGCCGTTGACGGCCGGGCGGCGGGTCTGATCGGCATTGCCGACGCGCCCCGGGAGACCTCGGCCGCCGCCGTGGCCGAACTGCACGCCCTCGGCGTCGAGGTGGTCATGCTCACCGGCGACAACCAGGCCACCGCAGAGCGGATCGCAGATCGTTTGGGCATTGACACCGTCATCGCCGAGGTCCTGCCCGGGGACAAAGCGGCCACGGTGGCCGAGCTGCAGCGGGGTGGCCGTAAGGTCGCCATGGTCGGCGACGGCGTCAACGACGCCCCGGCCCTCGCCCAGGCCGACCTCGGCATCGCCATCGGCGCCGGCACGGACGTGGCCATCGAGACCGCCGACCTCGTCCTGATGCGCTCCGACCCCCTGGATGTGCCCACCGCGCTGCGCATCGGGCGCGGCACCCTGCGCAAGATGCGGCAGAACCTCGGGTGGGCCATCGGCTACAACGCCATCGCCCTGCCCATTGCCGCAGGCGTCTTTGAGCCCGCCTTCGGTCTGGTGCTGCGCCCGGAGATCGCCGCGCTGTCCATGTCCGGGTCCAGCATCATCGTCGCCGTCAACGCCCTCGCATTGATACGCCTCCACCTGCCCGGCGCGCCACCGTCGCCCGCCGACCAGCCCCCCAGCGCCCCGGCAGCCCCCGTCACCGGCGAGAGCGCCGGGCCCGACACCGGCCGCCGCGCCGCCTGACCTCCGACATCGCAGGGCCGTGGACAGCCTGCCCGCTACGCCGAACGGCGCACACCAGTCTGATGACAACCAGCAATACAGGAGGAGACCATGGCGACGAAGGCCACCGACCCCGTCTGCGGCATGATGGTTGAGGAATCCCCCACCACGCCCCGTATCAGCTACCAGGGGCGGACCTACCTGTTCTGCAGCGACGCCTGCAAGGCGCGTTTCACCGCAGATCCGGACCGATACACGGAGAACCAGTGAAGCCGAGCCGGCGGAGTGGACCGTGATCGGCATGGACGTGCAGCGTGCGGCGTACATCGAGAGCGGATCGGCATGCGCTGGCGCCGGGTCATAAGCGCTGCCCTGGTCGGGGCGAACGGAGGAGACGATGGTGAACGGCCCCGCTCGCCGACCGGCCGCGACGCCACGCCCCACCGCGTGAGCGTCGGAGCAGAGCCTGAGGCCGGTGTCCCTGCCGGCCCGGCCGGTACGGCGGCAGCTGCGCATGCGTGGTGGTTGCTGGGGACCGTTTGTCTCGCGTGGTTCCTGGTGCTGCTCGACGACACCGCAGCGGCCATCGCGCTGCCTTCGCTCGGGCGTGATCTTGGTCTTGGCCTGGCGGGGCTGGAGTGGGTGGTCAACATCTACACCCTCTCCTTCGCGGTGCTCACCCTGTGGGGCGGCATGCTCGCCGACCGGCTCGGCGCGCGACCGGTATTCCTCGCCGGGCTGGCGGCGTTCGTGGCCTTCTCGCTGGCCTCCGGCCTGGCGCCGACCGGCGGCGCACTGATCGGCATGCGTGCCGGGCAGGGCGCCGGGGCCGCGCTGATGGGACCGGCCGCGCTCGCCCTGCTGTGCACCTCATTCACCGGACCGCGCCAAGGAATGGCTCTGGGCGTGTGGTCCGGCGTCGGCGCCACCGCGCTGGCCATCGGCCCTCTGCTGGGCTCAGTCCTCACCGACGCCTTCGGCTGGCGGTCGATCTTCATCCTCAACATCCCGCTCGGCGCCGCAATGCTGATCACCGCCCGTACCGTGCTCCCGAGGCCCCAACTGCCACCCCGCCACGGGCGGATGGACATTGCCGGCGGGGCCGCCTCGGCCGTCGGCCTCTCGGCGGTCGTCTTCGGCCTCACCCAAGCCAACACCTACGGGTGGACATCGCCGACGCTGTGGGCCGTACTGGGCGCCGCCGTGATCGGTTTCACGCTCTTCGCCGTGATCGAACGCCGCACCGCCCAGCCCCTGCTGGACCGGGCGCTGCTCCGGCTGCCCAACTTCCTGGCCGGCAACATCCTCGGCCTTGTGAGCCTGGCCGTCATGTGCAGCCTGTTCTTCTTCCTCTCCCTGTACCTGCAGTTCGCGAGCGGATTCTCGCCGGTGCGGGCAGGGCTCGCGCTGCTGCCGCTGACCCTCCTCATTGCCGTGGTGGCACCCGTGACCGGGTGGCTGGTCTCCCGCGTCGGCGCCCGCACCTTCATCGCCGGTGGAATGGCGCTGACGGCCGTCGGGCTTCTCGTGCTGGCCGGAATCGACGCGGGATGGCGCGCGTGGCAACTGCTCCCCGGTCTCCTGATCACCGGCGTGGGTATCGGGCTGACCACTACGCCGATCACCACGGCCGCGATGGGCGACGTTCCGCCGGAACGCACCGGTGTCGCGAGCGGCACCCTGAACGCCTCGCGGATGGTGGGACTGTCGCTGGGGATCGCAATCATGGGCGCCATCGTGGCGGCCCAATGGCCAGGCGACCTGGCCGACTCCGGTGTCGATCCAGGGGCGTTCACCGACGGCATTGCCCTCGGCTTCCAGGTCAACGCCGGGATCGCGCTGGCCGCCGCCGTGCTGGCAGTCGCTGCGATCCGCACAGGGACCCGACGCCAGCGACAACCACCCTCGGCGACGGCGGCTGGGACTTCTGGGTCACCACTGCCACCCCCGGTCAAACCGCCTCGTCGGCGTTCCGCGGAATGAATGTGGGCCTGGCTCTCCACAGGGAGACGAGGGTGAGCACCGTCATGACAACCGTGTCTGCGGTTGGGAGCAGGAGGGCGGGCCAGTTCAGCCAGCCAGTGAGCACGGTCAGCCGCCCGTTCACCGTGGCCACCAGCACCGATCCTGTCTTTCGCCGAGATCCTCAATCCCCAGTGGAGGGCGCTCGCAGCCGTACCGCCCTGCCTCTGGCCGCGGCCGCCACCGCCGCACTCACCCTGTCCGCGTGCGGCAGCGACACCAAGGCGAGCTCCATCCGTGCGGCTTCGCCCTGCTGCCCGCCTGGATCACCGCCACCCTCGGCGAAGCCGACACCTCCCCGCTGCCGGTATGTCTCACCCGCGCCCTGCGCTCCGGCGCCGCCCTCACCCTCGGCTTCGCCGGCACCCTCGCATCCGCCGGGCGCATCGTCAGCGCCGGAGCCCGCGCCCTGATCAGCGCCGCCCCCTGGCTCGGCCTGGCCACCGGCATCATCCTGCTGCTCCTCGGCGCCGTCATGCTCACCGGCCGCACACTCAGCCTGCGCCTGCGCCTGCGCCTGCGCCTGCACCTGACCACCGGCACCAGCCGGTCGGCAGGCCCGCCGACCGCCCGGCGCATGGCCGCCTTCGGCGCGCCGCCGCCTCCCTGTCCTGCACCTTCGGCGTGCTGCTCGCGGTCATCGCCCAGGCCCAGGCCACCGCCAGCCTCGCCGGACTCCTCGCGGTCTTCGCCGCCTACGCCGCCGGATCAGCCGCCATCCTGCTGCTCATCGCCATCACCACCGCCGCTGCGGGCGCCGCCCTCACCCGCAAGATCACAGCCCTGGCCCGGCACGGCACCCGCATCACCGCCGCCGTCCTCGTCCTCACCGGCGCCTACCTGGCCTGGTACTGGTACCCCGGCGGCCCCGCCACCGCCACCCCCGGCGGCGGCCTCGCCACCTGGTCCGCGGCTGCGACCGCCTGGATCCAGGGCCACACCACCGCCATCGCCGTCACCGCGCTCGCGGTCGTCCTCGCCGTGGCGGCCGCCGCCATCTACCACCGCAGGCGGCCCGCCCGCCATGGCGCTCCCACCGGGGCAGTCCCCCTGGCCGAGGCGGACTGCTGCCCGCCGCCCCAGACCG
>NZ_JAPWHT010000499.1:0-7260 GCF_027270795.1 Streptomyces sp. ActVer | reverse complement strand
TACCGGGCGTCAGGTCGTCGAGGCTGTCCGCGACATCGCGCACCACCTCGGCGCCGGTGTACATGCCTTGGATGCCGGTGCCGACCCGTTCGTTGTAGCGCGACCAGAGAGCCGGATCGTCGACGTCGTGCAGGTGCAGGCCTGGTACCTCGCCGATCGCGCTGCCACCGTCGACCATGGTGATGTCCAGCGCCGGATCGGTGTCGCGCAGCAGCCTGGCCACAACTGATCCCATGATGCCGCTGCCCACGACGAGGACGTTGGTGCGAGTGGTGCGAGTGGTGCCGGTCAACGAGAGACTCCTGTCCTGTACTGCTGCCTGGTACTGCTGTCCCGCTTCTGCTGGTGGTGTGCGTTCACGCGCTCGGGGCGAGCGGGCCGAACAGCTGCGTGTCCATCGAATCGAGTGCCAGCTTGACGGCGCCGATGAGGTCGGCATCGCGCCCCAGACACGTGGCACGCAGCTCGACCGCGGGGGTGCGGGCGTCGTGCATCGCCTTGCGCACCCGGGGCAGCAGCACATCGGCCGCGTCCTCCAGACCGCCGCCGAGCACGATGAGCGACGGCGCGACCGTCCACGACAGGGTCGTGAGGATCGACGCGATGTTCTCCACGAATTCGTCCACCTCGGCGAGCGCTGTCGCATCACCGGCACGAGCCGCGTCGAAGCGGTCGAGCGCAACCCTGCGCCGATCCGGTTCCGGGGAGGTGAGCCCTGCCACCGGACGGTTCTCCACCGAGCCGGTCGGCATCGACGCCGCTTCGACGATCTCGCCGGCGGCACCGTCGAGCCCCCTGTGCACGGCGCCTCGGATGAGGATGCCCAGGCCGGTCCGGTTCCCGAGGATCGCCCATACGACGTTGTCGTGGTCGCCGGCCACGCCCCGCCAACGCTCCGCGAGGGCACCGAGATTGGTGTCGTTGTCGGCGAACCAGGGCATCGGGACCCGCCGCGCGAGTTCCTCGGGGAGGTTCACGCCTTCCCAGCGCGTCGTGTGCACCAGGCGTCGTACGACCCCGTCGTCGTCGATCGCGCCACCGCTCGCGACAGCACCGGCCCGAAGACGGTTCGCCGACCCGCCCGCGTCGTCGAGCGCCTCCAGCACCAGTGCCGCCGCGTCGTCGAGCGTGGACTGCGGATCCTGGTAGGCGCGCAGCGGCCGGTGCGCCCGGCCGACGACACGGCCGCGTACGTCGGCGATGACCGCGGACGCGTCCAGGGTGGTGATGCGCACGGCCGCCAGCAGCGCGTGTTCGGCCCGCAGTTCGTACCGGCGGGCCGGGCGCCCTGCACAGCCACTGGTCGGCACGCGGTCCAGTTCGGTCACCCACCCCGCCTCGACGAGCGAGTCCAGGACGACCTCGATGGTGCGGCGGGAGAGGCCGACCTGCTCGGCGAGCTCGGTCAGCGTGATCGGCCCGGCCGACACCGCCAGTGCGCGCAGGATGACCGAGGTGTTGATGCGTCGGACGGCGCTCTGGTTCATTCCGGACATCAGCACGCCTCCGCCACCCCGGACACCGCCGGTACCACCGGATCGAACACGCCCGTGGTGTCGGCGGTGAGCGCCGCGCCGGGACGGCCGTATTCGCGAGCCGCGTCGCCGAGTGTCCCGGTCGCCCTGGCCCAGGCCGGCTCCTGGCCGCGTACGAACCCGACCAGATCAGTGTGGGTCAGTGCGGCCAGTTCCCCTGGCGGGTTCGGCCCCAGCGCCTCAGCAACTCCGGGTGCGTCGAGCACGTCGAAGAAGAACGGGATGTCGATGCAGTGCGTGGCACCGCCGAGCACCGGGGAGGGCCATTCGAAGGAGTACAGCCAGGTGCCGGCGGCGGCGTCGCGGCGGGAGGCGGCGACACGCGGGCAGGCGGCGCGGAAGAGCGTGTCCGTCACCCGGGTGCCTGCCTCGCGCCTGCCTGCCGTGCGGGTGGTGGTGTCTCCGTCGAATTCGTCGCCCGTGGCGCCGAGCAGCAGCGGTACGGCGTGTCCGTGCCGGGTGAGTCCGTCGGCGATGGGCGCGGGCAGGATGTCGTCGCCGACGAACAGGCCGAGCGCCGGCATGTCGTCTCCCTGCTCGTCCCGCAGGTCGATGACGCACTGCTGGATGTGCTCCACGGCGCGGCCGGCGAATCCGGCTCGCGTCGGTGGCACGCCGAGCCGGTGCCCGAGCCGTCCGAGGAAGTCGCGTGCCGCGTCCCCGTCTGCCGCGAAGGTGCCACCGGACAGGCCGGCGGCACGGTGGAAACGGCCGCTGCCCGCGGGCGACGAGAGCAGCGCGAGGACCGCCGCTCCCCCGGCCGACTGACCGGCGACGGTGACCCGGTCCGGATCGCCGCCGAAAGCGGCGATGTTGTCCTGCACCCAGTCGAGCGCGAGCAGCAGGTCGCGCAACCCGAGGTTCGCCGGGACGCCGTCCAGTACGGCGAATCCGTCGACGCCCAGCCGGTAGCCGACGGTGACGCAGACGACGCCGTCGCGGGCGAAGGCACGGCCGTCGTACCACGGGCTGGCCGGGCTCCCCGCCAGGAAGCCGCCGCCGTGGATCCACACCAGAACCGGGAAGGGCTCGCGGTCGTCGTCGGCGGCGGGCGCGACGATCCCTAGGTTCAGCACGTCGTCGCCCGGCACCGACGGCTCCGGCACCGTGGTCGTGGCGAACAGCGGCACGCGCTGCGCGGTGGCACCGTGCCGGGACGCGTCGAACGGCTCCGTGAACCGGCCGCGGCGGGCCGGCGCTGCGAACCGCCTTGCGCCGGTGGGAGCTTCGGCGTACGGAATACCGAGGAAGCGCCGAACCGAGCCGGTGCGACGGCCGATGACCGTGCCCGCCGGCGCGCGGACGGTGACGGTCTCCCGGACTTCGGCCGGGCGGACCCTCGTCTCGTATCGCTCGCCGGGCGTGTCGAACGAGTCCATGGGGGTCACCGCATTCCCGTTCCGGCGACGCCCTGCACGAAGTAGCGCTGCAGGAACAGGAAGAGCACCAGCACCGGCAGCATCACGACGATCGCCCCGGCGAGCAGCAGACCGTAGTCGGTGACGTGCGCCGCGGCCTGGCTGGTGGCGGCCAGGCCCACCGGCAGTGTGTAACTGGACATGCTCTGGGCGACGATGAGCGGCCAGAGGAAGTTGTTCCACGAACTGAGGAACGACATGATCGTGATCGTCGCGACAGCGGGTCCGGCCAGCGGGAGAAAGATCCCGAAGAAGATCCGGAACTCCCCCGCGCCGTCGATCCGGGCCGCTTCGAGCAGTTCGTCGGGGATCGACATCGCGTACTGCCGCATGATGAAGACCGACAACGGCAGCGCCACGCTCGGCAGCGCGACACCGGTGAGGGTGTCCGCCAGGCCCAGGTCGACCGTGATCACGAACTGCGTGACGAACACCGAGGTGAGCGGCATCATCATCGCGCCCATCACCGCGGCGAACGCGATCCGCCTGCCGGCGAAGTCGAGCTTGGCGAGTGCGTAGCCGGCGGCCGACGCCGCCACGATGTTGCCGGCCACCACCATGACCGCGACCACGACGCTGTTGACCAGGAACCGGCCGAAGCCCTCTGTGGTGAACAGCCGCTCGAAGTTGTCGAAGGTGAGGTGCTGAGGAAGCCAGGCACCGGGGTCGGAGCGGATCTCGTCGAGACTGCGCAACGAGCCGCTGATCACCCAGACGAACGGAAGCATCGTGAGCAGCGCGCACAGCACGAGCGCGCCGTACAGCAGGGGCCGGGAGACGGACCGGCGGCGCACCGCGATCCGGTCGGTGGTCATGTCGGCGTTCTCCAACGCGGCGAGGGCGGTCATGTGCGGGGCCTCAGCAGCCGGAACTGGACGGCGCTCACCAGCATCACGAGCACGAGCGTCACGAAGGACGCGGCCGAGGACATCCCGAACTCGCCGGCCCCGAACTGGTGATAGGTGTACAGCGCCACCGATTCGGTGGAGCCCAGCGGGCCGCCGTTGGTGAGCAGGTACGGCTCGTCGAAGACCTGGAGGTAGAAGACGGTCAGCAGCACCGACACCATGAGGGTGGTGGGACGCAGCAGCGGCAGGGTGATGTGCCTCAGCTGCCGCCACCGGCCGGCCCCGTCGAGGGAGGCGGCCTCGTACACGTTCTGCGGAATGCCCTGCAGGCCTGCGAGGAACAGCACCATCGCGATGCCGAAGTTGCGCCACACGCCGAGCAGGATGACCACGGGCATGGTCAGATTCGGGTCGTCCAGCCAGTTCGGCCCGGCGAAGCCGACAGCGCCGAGCATCTTGTTGACGGTGCCGCCCGCGTTGAAGGCGTACTGCCAGATCAGGGCAACCGCCACGATGTTCGTGACAACCGGCGCGAAGAAGACGGTGCGGAACACGCCGCGCAGCCGACGGATGCCGGAGTTGAGTGCGAGGGCCAGCGCGAGTCCGATCCCCATAGTCAGTGGCACACCGACAGCCACGAAGACGGCGGTGTTCAGGATGTCACGCAGGAAGCTCTGGTCCTGGAACAGGCGGAGATAGTTGTCCAGCCCGGTGAAGTCCACCGCGAACGGATGGCGCAGATCCGCGCCCCGCAGGTCGGTGAGGCTGAACCCGAGCGCGGCGACGGTGGGGATCGCCGTGTAGACCAGGAACACGAGGGTGAACGGCGCCAGGAACAGCCAGCCCACAGCCGTTCGACGGGCTCCCCGAGTGCCACGCGTTCTGCGCGGCGCCTTCGGGAGGAGGGTGACGGTCATCCGCGGATCACTCCGTACCCATGCCGAGGCTCTGGGCGTACGACTGGAGGTTCGCGGCGGCCTTCGCGGCGGTCTCCTCGCCCTTGGCCACAGCTTCCATCTCCTTGCCCAGCCGGGTCGCGACCTGCGGCCAGGTACTGACCTGCGGGAACGCCCGGGTGTTCTTCAACTGCGTCAAGAAGGCGTCCAGCAGCGGCTGGCCCGCGATGGCGGAATCCTTCCAGGCGGAGACGACCGCCGGCAGCGAGCTGTACGCCTTGTACTGCGACACCTGCGTGCTCGGGCTCGACATGTACCGGATGAGCTTCCACGACGCGTCCGCGTTGTCGCTGTCGGCGAGCACCCCCCAGCTCCCGCCCGCGGAGAAGGAGACGCTGCCCGACGCCCCGGCCGGCAGCGGCGCCGTGGCTACGTGCGACGCCGTCCACCCCTCCTTCTTCGCGGTGGAGTCGAGCTGACCGATGACCCATGGACCCGTGATCATCGTGGCCGTCTTGCCGGACACGAAGTACGGCTGTGAGTCGAGGAACCCGGGCCCTCCGGTGTCGGCGGTCCCGGAGGTGTAGAACGACGCGTTGTACTTGATCGCGTCGACCATCGCCGGAGTGTCGAGCGTCCACTCGCCGCCCGCGGACAGCAGCGAGCCGCCCGCCTGCCAGGCGTACATCGCGGCGTCCTGTCCGTTGAAGATGTCCCAGCCGATGTCGGCCCCGAGGCCGTGCCCGGCTCCGGAGCCCTGAAGTGCCTTGAGGAACGGCACCATCTCGTCCCACGTCTTCGGCGCCTCGACGCCCGCCTTCTTGGCCAGGTCGGAGCGGTAGACGAGCGCGTAGGTGTACGCGTACCAGGGCACCGTGTAGGCGACGTCCTTGACCACACCGGCGTCCCACAGGCTCGTGAAGAAGCTGTCCGGGTCGACGAGGCCGTCCGGAACTGGCCGGAGGATCGACGGATCGAGGAACTGCGCCTGCGACTCGGGAAAGAACTGGGCGACATCGGGCCCCTTGCCCGCCGCGATCGCCGACTGGAGTTTGGTGTAGTAGTCGGCGTTCGGGATCAGCGTGAACTTCACGTCGAGGTCGGGGTTCGCCGCCTTGAAGGGCTTGATGACCTTGTCGAGCACGTCCGCGTCGCCCTGGGCGGCCCAGACACTGACGGTGCCTGTGGCCGGGGAGCTGGCGATGGGCTCGGCGCCGGCTTTCGTGGTGGTGTCGTCACTGCGGCCACAGCCCGCCAGGGCGAAGCTGCCGAGGAGGGCTATGCCGCCGGTCAGCCGTAGGGCATCGCGTCTGGAGAGGTTGGACACTCGGGGCTCCTGTCACATGAAGACGCTGAGGACAGTGGTGTGCTTTCTGGTGAAAGCAGCCTGATGGACCTAATGCGTCCGATGGGTCCTATGCGGCCGATAGTGACGGTATGAATGGCGTGTTTCGACGGCGTACCGGAAGCCGCCCCGAATAATTTCGGAACTTGTAGCGAAATCGATTTGTCACGATCTGTCACGAACCGCCGTCCGCTCACCTGACCGACCCCGGCGGGCTCGCCGCCTGGGCAACAGCGCTGCGGCGGGGAGGCCAGCCCGGCTGTCCGACAGCCCGGGTCTGCGCCGGAGGCGCCTGCTCCGACAAAGTGCTGGAGGGCATGGCCGAACGGCAGAGCCGCCCGCTCGACTCTGTCTGCCCGGACATCAGATCGACAGCGCCGTCCGGTCACTGGAACCGGACGACTCCTGAGGGGGCTCACCTGGTCCCGGCGTGGCCACACCCTGGTGCTGAAGGTGACCGGGAAGGGCTCTGGTCGAGTACTGGGCCGGCCTGGTGTGCATCAAGTCCAGGCAGGCGACCCGGCTGACCTACCGCACTCAGCCCTACCGGGGCCGGACCGGCGAGAAGAAGGGCTTCCGTGCCCGGGAGTTCGCATCCCTCCTGAGCGCGACCGCCAACTCGGCGGTCCGGACATTGTTGTGTGGGACAACGCAAGTACCCACCGTGCCCGTGCATGCACTACGGGAGTTCCGCGGCCGCAGCAGCGCCAGGCACACCATCCACCGGCTCCCGCCGTACGCGCCGGAGCTCGATCCGGTGAAAGGGGCATGGGACAGCCTCAAGAAGAACCTGGCCAACCTGGCACCGCACAGCATCGAAGAACTGGACCCGCTCGTGAAACGCCGTCTTCGACACCTCCCACAGCACCCGGCCCTCCTCGACGGCTTCGTCGCCGGGACCGGCCTGCGCCCAGGCCCTCCATGAACCGTCACCCCAGCCTTTCAATCTCAGAGGCAACCGCAGCAGGGATCGGGGGGAACTCCTGCTTCTGCTTGTGGGATTCATGCGGTGTGAGACGGCGCGGTCAGGCGATTCCGGTGCCGCGCAGCAGCAGTAGCACCACGTCCACCACCGCCACGGCGACCGCTGCCGCGAACGCCGCCCGTTCCCAGCGGCGTCCCACTACCGTCCCCGCCACCGCGACCAGGACGGCCACCGCGAGCGCCGCCACTCCCCATCGGCCGGGTGGTCCGGCGGGCCCGGGCACCAGCACAGAT